>DAOSWV010000009.1 GCA_035380125.1 Oscillospiraceae bacterium | reverse complement strand
GCATTAGCCTTTTTTTCTACCACTCGCCTAGCGAGTGGTTTTCTGGATACAACAAGGCCCCGTTTTTCAACGGGGCCGCGTTGACATTATCAGGGAATTGTAGTATAAATATTAAGATACCGTGCCTTAAAAACCTTTTATAAACACTGCCCGAACCTATCGGCAGAGGAGGCGTCTTGATGATTTCCCTGTTTTCGTTGAATGAATCCGATGATAAACCTCAATTCAAATCCATACTCAGCCCCAAAAAGCCGACGCTGTGGATCGTCCTCGCTTCGGCGGTCGTCATCATCACTTCTGCCGCGCTTTCTCTTTCAAACGCCTTACTAGGTTCTGCCACTGCGGGATCGTCTGATCTTCCCGTGCTGTCCGAAACCTCTTCAGTCTCCGCTTCCGTCAAGACGAGCGCATCCCCCATACCTGCCGATGTGATCGTTGTGGATTTAAAAATGAAAAGCTCGGACGATTCCTACATCGCCGATTTTGAAGCTGCCGGCGAAATGATGTATGACTGGATTACCGACAGCGAGACACTTGCCGCATATGTGCAAACGCTCAAAAAACACTATACTTCTTGGACGGACCTAAACGAAGCCCTCCGGAAATATGACGCGGAATATTTTGAATCCGCCGTTTTAATGCCCGTCATCCTGCGTTCCGACTCCAATGTATCCTGTTTTTATACCGGGCACTCTTTAAAACACTACGCAGGGTACACGTTTGCTGAAAATTACGGCCTCATTCAAACCTTTACATTCTCCATCGGAACCTCTTCCTCTTTTTGCCTTGAATATTCGCAGTTGAAAAATGATGAGCCAACTTCCGATGATCCCACTTGGTGGATTTCTTTCGTGGAATTCCGCAAATCCGATTTAAAAAGCTTTGATTTACAGGAACCGCCCATCTTAACCGCACAGGCGGAACACGGAAATACCGATCAAATCTCCCTGCATTATGAAGAGATCTACTGCGACAGTTACGTGGGATTCGAGACCGACATCTATCTGATTTTGGGTTTTGACGACCAAGAAAAGACGCTTCTTAACGGCAATAAAAAAATCATAGCTACCGGTTCCGACTTTATATTTATATCTCGAATGATCGGGGTTCTGAAGAGCGACGGATGGCAATTTATTAATGTTGAAGGAGGTGTCCTCTCAGATTACTTTTATACCGATCTGATCGTAGATAAAAATATAACAACTTATTCCCTCGGAGACCAACTGATTGCAGCCAAACGCGATGGGAAATGGGTTCTCATGTACTGTTGTACGGCTTATGAAGCGACAGACGCCGTTTATGACGAAATCATTCTCGATTACAGCAAAGGCGTTCCGGAGGTAATCAGCGTTGTGCAAGGCGGAAAATACGGAGCCATTTCTGATCACGGAAAAGTTCTCGTTTCTCCGCAATATGATTTTTTATTGGTGGATTATGATAATGACCTATATGTTTTAAAAGACGGTCAATGGGGTTTAATTACCGTCAGTTCGTTCCCGGTTGCATCCGCACCCGACTGGACAGCGGAAATACCGGAAGAAATCATCAATGTTTATACCTATTTCAATAAACCCGTTTACGAGGTTACCGACTTTGAAGGCAACGTCCTGAATTGGTTTTCACATAACAATATATTTTTCTATTTAGCAAACGAGACCGGCACCATTACAAACCTACAAATGCAAGTTTTTGCGACACGTTTTATGCCGGATTACGACTGGGAAACCGGCAACACCCGTGCGGAATACGACGCTGTCACGATGAAATATTTCGGCAAAACCCTGACCGACTATACCGGAAACACCATGTTTGAACTTGTTCCAGGAACCGACCTGATTCGTCCCACGGGCTGGAGCCTCGCTGACGGCCCCGGTTTTGTGCTTTTAATGGCCCCGCTTCAAAAAGAAGGTGAGGTTTATACCGGATTGCTTAACTGTTATTATCTCAATGATAACTGGATGAATGCCCCTTACACCTGGGAAGAAATCGAACAGATGATTTATAACGGCGAAATGCAGCCCTTTGTTCAATACGGCTGCGGCATCAACACGCTGGAGATTAAATTCTCCCTCGGCCAAGAAGCAGACGGTTCTTATTATCCCATTTTTCACAGCGTAAAATATCAATAATTGTTGCTTTATCGACCCCTTTCACCGCAAGTTTTTATCCGCAATAAATCCTACAGCAAACTCACGTAACCCCGCTTTCCGGCGGGGCTTTGTGCCCCGAACCGTACGTCAGAGGAGGCATTTTGATGATTTCCCTGTTTTCCCTAAATGAACCCGACAATAAACCGCACACCAAAACCAGTTTCAACCTCAAAGATCCGAGGCTTTGGATCATCCTCTCCATGGTGGTGCTGATTGCCGCCGCAATCATCATTCTCCCACACGCCTTAAAAGTCCCTGCCGTTTCGGAACCGCTTATATCCTCAAGGCCACTCACATCATCGGATACTTCGAAAATCTCTTCTATTGCATCTGTTTCAACAGGTTCTAAAAACACAGTGAGCACCGATAATTTTTACTATCCCGATAGTTTTGAAGAAAACGGCAAATACGGTGCTAAGGGCAGCGGCGGAATTATCATCGTCCCCGCACAATATGATTATTTAACGACGAAATATTTTTATAAAGACCGTAAGCAATTATATGTTCTACTAAACAATCAATGGGGCGCAATCACACTTGACGCTGATATGAATCCCTCCGAGCCCGACTGGTCAGCTCAGATTCCCGATGATATTACGATCATTTATACATATTTCACGAAACCGGTTTATGCACAAACCGACTTTGAGTCACAAATCATTGAAATGCTTGACTCTTATTGTTTTGACTACTTAGCCACAGATAGCGGCGAGATTTCGGATATGGAAATGGCTATGTTTGCAGCGATACATATGCCGAACTATGACTATGATAATGGAAACACCCGTGAGGAATACGACGCTGTAGCCTTGAAATACTTTAAAAAAACTCTGAATGATTATACTGGAAAAGGTATATTAGATTTAATACCCGGAACTGATCGTCTTCAACCGTCCGGATGGGGTTATGAAATGCACCCTGATTTTATTCTATTGAGTGCTCCGCTTCAAAAAGAAGATGAGGTTTATATCGGATTATTTGATTGCTATTATCGTCATCCCTTTGACTGGGACTACGAGCTTTATAACTGGGAAACCACCAAGCAGTTATTTTATAACAAAGATTGGAGGCCTTTTCTGGAATGTGGTTGCGCTATCGATACACTTGAAATTAAATTTTCCCTCGGTCAGGAAGAGGACGGCTCCTATTATCCGATTTTTTATAGTGTGAAATATCAATAATTATTCTTTGGCTTCGGTTTCTATTAAAACCGGCAAGGCCCCGTTTTTCAACGGGGCCTTTTGCTTTTATCTGTGTAGGGAACGGTCTTGACCGTTCCGTTTTTATAACAAACCCTCTCAATCAAACAACTTCTCAAAATCCACCACGCGGTCGGCGACTTCGGCGATAAAATTCTTATCATGCGACACAAAAATCACGCTGCCGTTGAAATCGGCGATGGCCTTTTTCAGCCGCGCGATGCACTTGACGTCGAGGTGGTTGGTCGGCTCGTCGAGAATCAGCAGTGTATACGGCTTAAAGATCACGTGGCACAGCTTGATTTTGGCCTGTTCGCCGCCCGAAAGCTGCGAGACCGGCTTGTTGATCAGCTTGGCCGATAACCCGCACGAAGCCAGCGCCCGCCTGATCTCCACATCGGCCACCGACGGATACCACTCCTTGACATACCGGAACGCCGACCACTCCTCCTGATCCCACACGCTCTCCTGCTCGTAATATCCCACCGTCGCCTTCGGGTGATAATTATATTCTCCCGAAATCGGCGGCAGCAACTTGCATACGGTTTTCAAAAAGGTCGTCTTTCCGATGCCGTTAAACCCGGTGACAGCGACCTTTTCACCCAGCGTCAGCCGTAAATCGATCGGCGGCAGCAGTGCGAAATCATACCCCACTGAGAGTTTTTTGGTCAATAACACCTCGCGCCCGGTGATCGGCTGATACCGGAACGAAAACGTCGGTTCGGGGCTGTCGCTCGGTTTGTCGAGGACGTCCATCTTCTCCAGTTCCTTGCGGCGGCTCTTGGCCATTTTTGAAGTCGACGCGCGCGCAAGATTTCGGTTGACATAGTCCTGTAGTTTCTCGATCTGTTTCTGCTGGCTCTCGTAATCCTTGACATAGGCAACGCGCCGTTCCTCTTTCAGCTTGGCAAAGGTCTCGTAATCGCCGCCGTATCGGGTGATTTTGCCGTGTTCGATGTCGCAGATGCAGTTGGTCACGCGGGTCAAAAACTTATAGTCGTGCGACACGATCATATACGTCCCTTTAAAGTTATTCAGATACTTGACCAGCCATTCGATGTGTTCAATGTCCAAAAAGTTGGTCGGCTCATCAAATAACATCACATCGGGTTCCTCGAGCAAAAGCCGTGCCAGCATGACCTTTGCGCGCTGCCCGCCCGAGAGTTTCGCGGCAGGCCGATCCAGCCCGATGGCGTTCAATCCGAGTCCGGCGGCGGTCTTCTCGATTTTTGCCTCCAGCCCGTAAAACCCATCGCGGTCGAGAATCTGCTGCCATTCGCCGCATTGCTCGTTCAATTCGGCAATGCGTTCCTCGTCCTTGCTGTTGGCAATCTCAGAAAACGCTTTTTGCATATTCGCATTGGCTTCGTAGGCCTCGGCGAATGCCGTGCGCAGAAATTCGCGCACCGAGAGCGCCGAACCGATGCTCAGCTGCTGGTCTATGTAGCCCAGTCGCAGACGGTGATTAAATTTGATCTGTCCCTTGTCGGGCAGCAGTTTGCCCGTCAGCATGTTGATGAAGGTGCTCTTTCCCGCGCCGTTCAGACCGGTCAGACCCATCTTGTCGCCGCCGAACAACTCCATCTCGGCATTGTTGAAAAGCGGTGCGTCCCCGAAGGTATGGCACAGCTCTTTTACTTCTAATACACTCATTTTATATCAATTCCTTTATAACAGGCGCGGTATAGATGCGGCAGGGGTTTCCGTCGTCACCTAAACCCTGCGTCAGATACCGCCAGCCGTATTTTTCGTAATATTGTGTGTGGTCGGTGCACAAATACACCGCATCAAAGCCGCTTTTAGCGGCCTCTTTGCGCGCGAATTCGAGCAGTTTTCCGCCGAGACCCTGTCCGCGTGCCGGTTTTTCCACATACAGCGCACAGACATAGGGAAACAGGTCGGTGCGGTCGACAAAGTCGTTTTGAATCAATCCGCATCCGCCGATGATCTTATCATTTTCGTCCACGGCGATAAACCACTTCGGAAGCGGCCCGCCGTTTTCGATCATGTCGGCAAAACTCTGCTCATACGCCTCACGCTGTATCCCCCACTTCGAGGCAAACCAATCGACCGCTTCATTCGTGAATTGCGGTCTTTCGGCAACACAGAATATCGTCATCATATCAAATTGAATTTGCTACCGCTCACCGGGAACAGCGCAAAACACCGAAATCGTTTTCATCATGCAGATACTCACCCATAATTATTTTGAAACCCTACACGCGCCCATCATAGCATAACGGTGATTTTTTGTCAATTTCGCATAAGAACAACCGTCTTTGCGAATCAAGCCAACCCTGTCTTTGCGAGGAAAGCGCGGAGAAAAACTCCGCGCATGACGAGGCAATCCAGAAATATAGCGTCCGGATTGCGCAAGGTTTAAACCTCCGCGCAATGACGATACACCGTCCTCCCGCGCGAAACGAAGGCTCTCGGTCTGATGAAGCTGCTTTTTTGCATATGAACCGGTGGTAATTTTCAAAATCCCTTGCTATTGCCTTTTGAATATTTTATAATATTCTCAATTCTGCATGGAGGTTGTTTCATGAAAAAAATCACGTTTATAGGGGCCGGAAGTTTCGGCTTTACCCGCGGCCTTGTCCGCGACTTGCTGACCTTTGATGCATTCAAAGACGCGCATATCTGTCTGATGGACATCAACAAAGACCGCCTTTCCTACAGCGAAAAAGCGGCCCGCAAGATCATCACGGCAGGGAATTATCCGGCCACCGTCACAGCCACACTCGACCGCGCCGAAGCGCTCAAGGGCGCCGACGGCGTCGTTATCACCATTTTGGCGGGCGGCCCCGACATTTTCCGCACCGACATCGAAATCCCGAAAAAATACGGCGTCGACATCAACGTCGGCGATACGCGCGGCCCGTCGGGCATCTTCCGTTTCCTGCGTACCGCGCCCAAAATGCTCGAAATTCTGCGCGACGCCGAAAAATATTGCCCCAACGCCGTCGTGTTGAATTATACCAACCCCATGGCGATGCTGTGCCGCTATCTGCAGAGCGAGACCACGATGAACGTCACAGGTCTTTGCCACAGCGTGCAGGGTACCGCGAGCATGCTGGCCAGATGGATCGGCGCCCCGATGGAAGAGGTCACCTACACCTGCGCGGGCATCAACCACCAGGCGTTTTATCTCGATTATAAATGGAACGGCAAGGACGCCTATCCGCTGATCAAAAAAGCCATGGAAAAACCCGAGGTCTATAACGAAGAACAGGTCCGCAACGAGATGTTTTTGGCGCTGGATTATTACGTCACCGAGTCCTCGGGCCACAACTCCGAATATAACGCCTGGTTCCGCAAACGCCCCGACTTAATCGAAAAATACTGCACCAGCGGTACCGGCTGGAACCCCGGCGAATATGCCTATATCCTCAAAGAATACTTCAAGCGTGAAGAAGACGGCAAATGGATGAAGGATATGGACGACTGGATGGCCGAGGAAACCGTCGATCTCAAACGCGGCCATGAATACGCCTCCTCCATCTTCAATGCCATTTTCGGCGACCATACGCCTTATGAATTCAACGGCAACATCCGCAACTTCGGCATCATCGACAATCTGCCCGAGGGATGCTGCGTCGAAGCGCCGGTGCGCGCCGGTCAGGACGGCATCAAACCCTTCCGCGTCGGCAAACTGCCCGATCAGCTTGCGGTACTCGTCAATACCAGCGCCCGCTGCGAAGAGCTGGCGGTGCAGGGCTGCATCGAGGGCGATAAGCGCAAGATCTACCACGCCGTGCTGTTCGACCCGCTGACCGCCGCAGTGCTCTGCCCGGCCGAAATCCAGTCGATGGTCGACGAGATGTTCGAAGCCGGCAAGGATTACCTCGGTTATTTTAAGTAAGCGGCATGATGCCGCATACGAACGCGTCGCGGAATCTGCGTCTCGTTCGCTTGATAGCGCGCGTTTCCGACCTCGATGTCATCTCTCCCCGTAGGGGCGGCCCCATGTGGCCGCCCGCTCCTACGATACCGGTTCTTGGTAATTTGAATCTTTCCGTCATTTCGTATAAACGGGCGCACACATAGGTGCGCCCCTACAAATCTAAATTCTGTCCTTTAAAAACACACATACATTGTCATTCCTGTCACAGGTGGCGAGCGCGATCATCATCACGCTCGCCGCTTTTTGTTTTTCCAGTTCGGTCATCAGCCATTTTTCATCCTTGCCGATCTCCTGAAGGTTTTTATATAAAATTTTCCCGTCGATGACCAACTCAATTTTCAACGTGTCCTGCGGGGGATTCAGATTCATATCCTGCGGCGTCACGGGTCGCTTATCGGCAACCGGTAAGAAACTGATCTCGCCGTTGGGCTCCAGCATCGCCGTCAGAATATCGGATAAGTCAAAATAACCCGCCGAACGGGCACGACACAAAAATTCATTGATATCAATCCGCGCATTTTTAAAATTATCCATTAAAAACTTGCCGCCGTCAACCAATATCACCGGTTTTCCGGTGATGACCTTGCGCATCATAATCGACTTATCGGTAATATAGGACGCGGCGATGGACACCAATCCGAACACGATCATCGCCGTCAGCGGAATTTCAAAATCCTCAAAGCCCGTTACCGCCAATTCCGCCGCGATCGAGCCGATGGTGATGCCGTTGATATAATCAAAAATCCCGAGCTGCGAAATCTGCCGCTTTCCCATTAACCGAGTCAAACCAAACAGCACCACCGCCGCACCCAGCGACGTCACCGTCGTCTTTAAAATCATTTCCACCCGCATCACGCCCCTTTCTCCGGTAGGGGCGCACTTGCGCCCTGCTGCGTGTGCGTCCGTCAGCATAATACCGTTTTTTAGTTCTGCTTCATAACTTAAAGATCGGGCGATCACGGTGAGCCCATGCCCGTATCGCTCCCACATCAGTATTTCCAGAAAAATTTCAAATATTTTTTAAAACCCCTTGACAGCTTCTTGCTATTCGTATATATTCCTAATAGAAACCGATTACGAAAGGAGGAACGGACCATGAACAGACGAAATACCATCCAGCGCGATCTGGTTTTGGACGCGGTCAAAACGCTGCAAAACCACCCCACGCCGGAACAGGTCTATTCCTGCGTCAGCGCCCGTTTTCCCGGAATCAGCAAAAGCACCGTATACCGCAATCTCAACATCCTGTGCGATGACGGTGCGCTTTTACGCATCCCAGTGCCCAACGCGGCGGAGCATGTCGATCACAACATCGACCCGCATTATCACGCCGTATGCCGGGAATGCGGACAGATTTTTGACATTCGGATGCCTGCGATGGATCTCATCGCGAACCTGCCGGAGGGCGGGGAATTTGAAGTCGAAGACCTGCAGATTATTTTTACCGGAATCTGCGCAAACTGCAGAAAATAACATTTTTAAAGGAGAGAATTAAAATGAAAGAACTCAAGGGTTCCAAAACCGAAAAGAATTTGATGGCGGCATTCGCCGGAGAATCCCAAGCGCGCAATAAGTACACCTATTATGCCTCCAAGGCACGCAAAGACGGCTATGAGCAGATCGCCAACATTTTCGAAGAGACGGCGGGCAACGAAAAAGAGCACGCGAAAATCTGGTTCAAACTGCTGCACGACGGCGGCGTCCCGGCCACAACGGCCAACCTGGCCGACGCGGCGGCGGGCGAATATTATGAGTGGACCGACATGTATGCCGGTTTCGCCAAAGACGCGCGTGAAGAGGGTTTTACCAAGATTGCAGCCCTGTTTGAAATGGTCGCCAAAATCGAAAAGACCCACGAAGAGCGCTATCGCAAACTGCTTGCCAACATCGAGGGTGATTTGGTGTTCTCCAAGGACGGCGACACGGTCTGGCAGTGCGGCAACTGCGGCCACATCGTGATCGGCAAAAAGGCCCCGGAGGTCTGCCCGGTCTGCGACCATCCCCGGTCCTACTTCGCCGTCAGATGTGAAAACTATTAAATCCGAATTGAACACCCCATTGAAAAAGCGCCTGTGATAGGCGCTTTTTTGTTTTATTCCTAGTGAACGGTTGACAGTTAAAAGTGTACAGTAACATTCCCGATAACAACATACAAATCCCGTTTTGCAAAGCAAAACACCGCAACTGCACACAGAACACTGCTCAACGGTTCGCTTTAACGTTTTATCCGGCAACGAACTGTAACTCACACGATCTTGTTCCTATAAAATCTCTTTCCCCGGACGATAATATTTTGTAAAAATCGTGCATATTTAAAGTGTTGACAACTATCAAGGGCGATAGTATAATAATTTTCATCAACGATTTTTGCTTGCCCCGAGACCCGTTTATATAATTCTTTTTGGAGGAATCATTAATGGTATTCAACAAAATCCGTGAAATCATCTGTACCCAGCTCGACATCGAACCCGACAAAGTCACCATGGACGCCAGCGTCACCGATAATCTCGGCGCGGATTCTCTGGACTTGGTTGAGCTCGTGATGTCCATCGAAGAGGAATTTGACCTGGAAGTTCCGGACTCCGAGATCGAAAACCTTAAAACGGTCGGCGACATCGTGCGCTACATCGAAGCCAACTCCTAAGATCGAATCGCTTAACAAAGGCGTCCGAACACAATCGGGCGCTTTTTTGTTTACGCGAGAGGAAAGAGGCAAGGGGGTAGAATCGTGTAGGGGCGATCTGTGATCGCCCGTCCTCCTACGGTTGTGTTATTGCCAAGGAAGGAAGCGCGCACTATCAACCCGCGTTTGAAACCGGCATCCTGCCGGCTATTTGTTGCATAACCGGAAATTTTACTATATAATAAGGGTATCAGTGGATTGGAGGATGTTACTTTATGAAAATTCTTGTCACGGGCGGTGCCGGATTCATCGGAAGCCACACCATCGTCGAATTGTTGAATGCGGGATACGAGGTCGTCAGCGTCGATAATTACGGCAATTCATCCCCGTCGGTCAACGACCGCATCCGGCAGATCGCCGGAAAAAACTACGACTTTTACATGGTCGACGCCGCCAACGAGTCCATGCTCTCGGCAATTTTCGACCAGCACAAAATCGACTGTGTCATTCATTTTGCGGCCCATAAAGCCGTCGCAGAGTCGGTCGCACAGCCGGTTAAATATTATAAAAACAACCTCGATTCGCTGCTTTCCGTGTGTTCCGTGATGCAAAAACACGGCTGTAAACAGATTATCTTTTCCTCCTCAGCCACGGTCTACGGCATCCCCAAATCGGTGCCGATCAGTGAGAACTTCCCGCTGTCTGCCATCAACCCCTACGGCCAGACCAAACTCTTCGCCGAACAGATTCTGCGCGACGTTCAGCACGCCAATCCCGATTGGTCGGTGACCCTGCTGCGTTATTTCAACCCGATCGGCGCGCACCCGAGCGGCCTGATCGGCGAAAAGCCCAACGATATCCCGAACAACCTCCTGCCGTATGTATCACAAGTAGCCGCCGGAATTCTGCCGCGCCTTCGGGTCTACGGCGGCGATTATCCCACCCGCGACGGCACCGGCATCCGCGATTATATCCATGTCGTCGATCTGGCACGCGGCCATGTAGCGGCCATCGATAAACTTTCCGGACGCAGCGGCGTCTACGTCTATAACCTCGGCACGGGTCACGGCGAATCGGTGCTCGAGATTGTCCGGGCGATGGAAAAGGCCTCGGGCAAAGAAATCCCCTATGACATCGTCGAACGCAGGCCGGGCGACAGCGCCGAGAGCTATGCCGACCCGTCCAAAGCCGAACGCGAACTCGGCTGGAAAGCCCAATACAACCTTGAAGACATGTGCCGCGACGCCTGGCGCTGGCAGCAGTACTGCAAGGATCACAACCTTTAATTAATTGATTTATGAGCTGCAAATACGACATTGAACGCATTATGGACTGCGACCCTGCGGCCGTCAGCGCCGCTCAGGTCTTTTTCCTCTACTCGGGTTTCCGTGCGGTACGCCGCCATCGGGTAGCCCATTGGCTCTACGAACATAAATTTCGTTTTCTTGCATTTTGGTATGCCAAAACCACCCGCCGCCGCACCGGCATCGAGATTCACCCCGCCGCCAAAATCGGCAAGGGGCTGTTCATCGACCACGGTATGGGGGTTGTCATCGGCGAAACCGCCGAGATCGGCGACAACTGCACGCTTTATCAGGGTGTGACGCTGGGCGGCACCGGCAAACACACCGGCAAACGCCATCCGACCCTCGGGGATAACGTCATGGTCGGCGCGGGCGCAAAAGTTCTCGGCCCGTTCAAAGTCGGCAACAATTCCAAAATCGCAGCCGGCGCGGTCGTACTCGAAGAGATTCCCGAAAACTGCACCGCCGTGGGTGTTCCGGCCCGCGTGGTCTCGCGCAACGGCGAGCGCGTGGTGCAGGACCTCGACCAGATACATATCCCCGATCCGGTCGCACAGGAACTCTGCCGCCTGCAAATGGAGATCGACAATATCAAAAAGGAACTCAAGACCACGTAAGGTGGCCATTGGCCGTCCGAAGCCCGCGGACGCGCAATGCGCGCCCCTGCGCGAATATCAAACATCCGTGTCTGAAAAGGAAGGAAATCTATCAATGAGGATTTACAATTCCCTCACCGCCGAAAAAGAAGAATTCATCCCGATCGAGCCGGGCAAGGTAAAAATGTACACCTGCGGCCCGACCGTTTATCACTTTGCCCATATCGGCAACCTGCGCACCTATATCATGGAGGACGTGCTCGAAAAATACCTGCGCTTTGCCGGATATGACGTCAAGCGCGCCATGAACATCACTGATGTAGGCCACCTGTCCAGCGACGCCGACACCGGTGAGGATAAGATGCTCAAAGGCGCAAAGCGCGAACATAAGAGCGTCATGGAGATTGCACAGTTTTATACCGACGCTTTTTTCGCCGACTGCGAAAAGCTGAACATCAACAAGCCCGAGATCATCCTACCCGCAACAAGCTGCGTCGACGGGTTCATCGAAATGGTTTCCGCCCTGCTGAAAAAGGGTTATGCCTACGAAGCCGGCGGCAATATCTATTTCGACACCTCCAAACTCAAAGAATATTACGTTTTTAATAAACAGGACGAAAAAGACCTCGCCGTCGGCGTACGCGAGGGCGTCGAAGAAGACGCCAATAAGCGCAGCAAGACCGATTTCGTGCTGTGGTTCACCAAGTCCAAATTCGACGATCAGGAACTCAAATGGGACAGCCCGTGGGGCATGGGATATCCCGGCTGGCACATCGAGTGTTCCTGCATCTCGTTGCGCACACTCGGCGAACGGCTCGACATCCACTGCGGCGGCGTCGATAATATCTTCCCGCACCATACCAACGAAATTGCCCAAAGCGAGGCGTATTTGGGGCATAAATGGTGCAATTACTGGTTCCATGTGCGCCATCTGAACACCAATTCCGGCAAAATGAGCAAGTCTTCGGGTGAATTTTTAACTGTTTCGTTCTTGGAAAAGCAGGGCTACGACCCGCTGGCCTACCGCTTCTTCTGCCTGTTGTCGCACTACCGTAAATCGCTGATGTTCTCCGACGAAGCGCTCGACAACGCCGTCTCTGCATATGATAAACTCGTCTGCAAAATCGCAACCCTCGAAAAAGAGGGCGAAATCGACGACAAGGCCGTCGAAACCTATATCGCTCAGTTCAAAGAGTCCATGGACAACGACCTGAATACCTCTTTGGCCATCACCGCCATTTACGACACGCTCAAATCCGATGCCAACGGCGCCACCAAACGCGCGATTCTCGCAAAATTCGATACGGTGCTATCGCTCGGATTGCTCGAAGCCGCCGAAAAATTCCTGGCCTCGCAGGCGCCATGCCCGCTCGGAACCGACACCGAGATTTTAACGCAGATCGAGCTACGCTCGGCGGCTAAAAAAGCCAAAAATTTTGCCGAAGCCGACCGTATCCGCGACGAACTCAAAGCCCGCGGCATCCTCCTGACCGACACCCCCCAAGGCACGACCTACACCAAATCGTAGGGGCGGCGAGACGCCGCTCTCAATACGCGCCGCCATGATGGCGGTTTCAAACGCGTCATAAAATCTACGTACAGCAAACCCGATAGCACGCGCTTCCGACCTCGGCGTTTCTTTGTAGGGGCGGATATCATCCGCCCGCCCCTATACACCGTACCGTAGGGGCGACCCCATGTGGTCGCCCGCGAAAAATTCCCCTCTGTGGAGAGGTGGCACGGCGAAGCCGGCCGGGGTGGTCGTTCCTTGTAGGGGCGGATATCATCCGCCCGCCTACACACACCAAATCGTAGGGGCGAATCACATACACCGTACCGTAGGGGCGACCCCATGTGGTCGCCCGCAAAAATTCCCCTCTGTGGAGGGGTGGCACGCAGTGCCGGGGTGGTTAATATAATACCGTTTTGCTTCAGCAAAACACCTTAACTGTTTCACTGTTCACTGCTAACTGTTCACTTTCAAACTGCCATTGCACGAAAGGACTCTTACTTATGCTCTTGATGTTCGACATCGGAAACTCCAATATTACCATCGGTGCTTACGAGGGCGACGACCTGTTGTTTGTCTCCCGTATCAAAACCGACCCTTCACGCATGACCGACCAGTATTTTGCCGAGATCCGCGAGATATTAAAGCTGCACGAAGTCGCGCCGCAGGCGGACGGGGCGGTCATCAGCTCGGTTGTGCCGCAGTTGACCTCAACTTTCGCCGACGGCATCCGCAAATACCACAACGTCGAGCCGATGGTGGTCGGCGCGGGCATCAAAACCGGCCTCGACATCAAAATCGAGAACCCGGCTCAGACCGGTGCAGATTTGGTTGCGACCGCAGTCGGCGCATTGACCGAATTTAAACCTCCGCTCATCATCTTCGACCTCGGCACCGCCACCAAAGCCACGGTCGTCCTGCCGGAAAAACGTTTTATCGGCGGCATTATCGCACCGGGTGTGCAGATCTCGCTTGATGCACTCTCTTCACGCACGGCTCAGCTGCCGCATATTGACCTGAAAAAGCCCAAAAAGGTCATCGGCGACAACACGATTGACTGTATGCGTTCCGGCGTGATTTTCGGCACCGCCGCAATGGTGGACGGTATGATCGACCGCATGGAGGAGGAACTCGGCCAAAAATGCACCATCATCGTCACCGGAGGACTCTCCGACACCATCTCCGGCTGCTGCCGCCACGAACTCCATCTGCGTCCGAATTTAATTCTGCAGGGCCTGCTTGCGATCTATAACCTCAATTCAAGTTCCAAAAAATCATAAAAACCGATTGACAGAGCGCAAAAAGCTCCATATAATAAAGCCATCGGACAAAATGTCCGCGACCGGATGTACCATCCGGACAGCGTCCCACCGCCGACCATAGCGGGGGACAGCAAGGAGGAATTATCATGCGTAATCAAAGGGTATCCTATCTGACGCGCCTTTCTGTGCTCGTCGCCATCATCGTCGTAATGACCGTCCTGAACATCGGGAACATTCCGATCGGACCGATTGTCGCGACGATTTATCATCTGCCGGTCATCATCGGCGCAATCATTCTGGGCCCGACAGCCGGACTGATTTTAGGCGGATTTTGGGGATTACTCGGTTTTATTCTGGCGTTTACCGGCAATACGACCGACGTCGTGGCGCTCACCATCATCCAGCAAAGCCCGCTGCTCTATTTCGTCATCGCATTTTTCCCGCGCCTTTTCATGGGCGGTCTTGCGGGACTGACATCGCGCGGCTTCGACAGGCTCTTCAAAAAACGCCGCTATCTTGGTTTTATATTCACCGGCGCAATCAGTTCGCTTTATAACACGATTTTCTACCTCGGCGCACTCTGGCTGCTGGTCGCTCCGGTGATCGCGGACATCTATTCCATCTCCATCAAAGCCGTCGGCGGTGTTGTCATCGGCGTCGCGACTTCATATGGTCTTGTCGAGGCGGGTATCGCCGCTGTTTTGGTTTCGGCTGTCTGCGCCGCGCTGGTGAAGTTTCTGCCGTATAACACGGCGCGCAATAAGGAAAAAGCATAAACTGTACACAGAACTTTAATCATCAAAATCCCCGCGAACCGACTCTTCGCGGGGGTTTTCGGTACAAGGAGGTCCTCCCATGGGAAAGATCTATAAATTATGCGTCGTCGACAAACTGGGCGTTTTGGACCGCATTGTCGGTATCATCCGCCGGTGCGGCTGGAACATCTCGGTGATTTTCGCTTTTGAAAGCGAGCCGGGCAAATCCATGCTGATCATCAAGCTCAACAACGGCCAGATCGACGACGCGCTGACCAAGCGGCTCGAGGAGATCGAGAGCATCTACAGCATCGCCATCGAGGACGATCATATCACGCAGAAAATTGCGGATTTGGGGTTATAAAATTGAAAAGTAAATTTTCAATCCGCAAAAGGGAGGTCTTCACCATGTTGGTTCTTGCCATCAATCCGGGCTCAACGTCCACAAAAATTGCGGTATTTGACGAAAATCAATGCCGCATCATCGATAAAACCGTCTATCACGGCACGTCCGAGACCCGCCTGTTAGACGGCGTTTTGGCGCAGAAAGACATGCGCATGCGGTATGTGCTGGATACGCTGAAAGAAAACGGCATCGCCCCCGAATCCATCACGGCGGTTGTCGGGCGCGGCGGTATCATCAAGCCCATCGACTCGGGCACCTATATTGTCAACGAGGCCATGATCCGCGATTTAAAAAGCGCCTCGGCGCTCGTTCACGCATCCACCCTCGGCGGAATCATCGCTTATGATATTGCAAAAATATTCGGTCTGCCCGCCTATGTCGTCGATCCCGTCGTCGTCGATGAAATGGAACCCTGCGCCAAGCTCTCGGGTATCCCGGGCATTGAACGCCGAAGTGTCTTCCATGCCCTGAACACCAAGGAAGTCACCCGCCGCGCCGCCAAACAGCTGAATATCGAATACGAGAACGGACGGTTCATCGTGGCGCATATGGGCGGCGGAATCACGGTCGGTGCGCATATGTATGGGCGGGTAGTCGACGTCAACGACGCCATGGCGGGCGAAGGGCCTTTCACCCCGGAACGCTGCGGTGCGATTCCGGTGACCGGCATCATTGAAATGTGCTATTCGGGCAAGACCAAAGAGGAGATGATGCGGTTTGTCTCGGGCGGCGGCGGAATGTCGGCGTATTTGGGGACAAACGACCTGCGCGAAGTGGAGCAGATGATCAAAACCCAGGACGAATTCGCCGCTTTGGTCATGGATTCGATGGCCTATCAGGTCGCAAAGGAGATCGGCGCCATGTCTGCGGTACTCGAAGGCCGCGTCAATGCCATCGTCCTCACGGGCGGTCTCGCGCATTCCAATCGTTTCACCGGCGCCATCAAGCGCAGAGTCGACCTCATCGCCCCGGTTTTAGTCTACCCGGGCGAAGACGAGATGCTCGCACTTTCTGCCGGCGCCATCCGCGTTCTCAAAGGCGAAGAACGCGCCAAAGAGTATAAGTGATTACATCAAATGTAGGGGCGGATATTATCCGCCCGAAAATATCACAGAATTGACCTTTGCAAGAGGTTATTTTAATTGTTTATGTGGGCGGATAATATCCGCCCCTACTTTATTTTACCGCCTTTGCGAGGAAAACGCGGAGAAAATCTCCGCGTATGACGAAGCAATCCAGAAGTGAAGCATCCGGTTTCCCTCACGATCCGGATTGCCGCGGGGCTGAAGCCCCTCGCAGCGAAAGAGTAGGGCGGGCTGACCACAGCCCGCCGAAAAGGCCGCCTTTCGACGGCCTTTTGTCATCCTGAGCGTAGTCGAAGGATCTCGGACTGATAATAGCTAACATCAAAAAGACTTTTATAAATCTGGGATTTTTCCGGGCAGACGCGAAGCGGGTTCTGTTCAAAACTGACATCACAGCCCCTGCCTGTGCCAATATTTCCGTTCCAACCCCCGATACTGCACCGCCTCGGCGATGTGGTCGGGTTTTATTACCTCACTGGAATCCAAATCCGCGATGGTTCGCGCCACTTTTAAAAGACGGTCATGTCCGCGCGCCGACAACCCGAGCCGGTCAAACGCACGATGCATCAATTCGTCGGCCTTGGAATCGAGCGCACAGTATTTTTCAAGCAGGGCGGGAGTCATGTTGGCGTTATTTCTGCAAGCGTCCCCGAACCGCTCCCGTTGAATTTCCCGCGCCTTCATCACGCGTTTTGCGATCTCGGCGCTTTTTTCCTCGCCCGATTTCGAAGATAACTGCTCATATTCCACCTGCGGCACTTCGATGTGAATGTCAATCCGGTCGAGCATCGGCCCCGACAGCTTCGCTAAATATCGCTCGACCGCGCTGACCGAGCAGATACACTTTTTACTCGGATGCCCGAAAAATCCGCAGGGACAGGGGTTCATCGCCGCGACCAGCATCAGATTGCAGGGAAACCGCACGCTGCCGCTGGCCCGTGAGATCATGACGGTACCGTCCTCGATAGGCTGGCGCAGCACTTCCATGGCCTGCCGCGAAAATTCCGGAAACTCATCCAAAAACAATATGCCGTTGTGCGCCAATGAAATTTCACCCGGCCCCGGAATTTTGCCGCCGCCCGAAAGACCCACCGTCGAAATCGTGTGATGCGGCGCACGGAACGGCCTTGTCTTAATCAAACTTGCACCGCCTTGTAACTGTCCAGCCAGTGAATAAATTTTGGTTGTCTCGAGCGACTCGTCGAGGGTCATCGGCGGCATGATTGTCGGAATCCGCTTGGCCAGCATGCTCTTGCCGCTGCCGGGCGGGCCGATCATCAAAACATTATGCGCGCCGGCCACCGCGATCTCCAGCGCCCGCTTAGCCTCATATTGCCCCTTGACTTCGGAAAAGTCCAAAAACGCGCTCTCGGAGTCATTTTCCTCTAAAAACAAGGCGGGTTCAATCTGCGGTCCGCCTTTGAGGTGCGCATAAATTTGGTTGACGCTTTTTGACGGGTACACCGTGATACCCTCAATGGCGCCGCCCTCGTCGCGGTTGCCCTCGGGGATGAATACGTTTTTAAAACCTGCCTGACGCGCCGCGATCAGCATGCCGACAATGCCCCGCACCGGGCGCAGTTCACCGTCGAGCGAGAGTTCGCCGATAAAAGCATTGGCTTTGACATCAAATTCGATCTGCCCGCTGTCGGCCAGAATGGCCATTAAAATCGGCAAATCATACATCGGCCCGGCCTTTTTAACGTCGGCAGGCGAGAGGTTGACCACATAGTGTCCGATGGGCATCTCGAATCCGCTGTTGCGAATGGCCGCTTTGACCCGCTCCTTTGATTCCTGCACGGCGGCGTCGGGTAAGCCGACGACTTCAAACGAGAACAGGCCTTTGGCATAATCCGCCTCAACCCGCACCACATAACTGTCCATGCCGAACGTGCCAAACGAAAACACCGAGATCATAGTTTGCCGCCTTTCTTGCCGATTTTTACCACTGTGAGGGTATACCTTGTCAATTTCCGGACGCAATATACCCTATTATATTTATTGGTTCTTCTCCTCTTTCTGCCTGAAAAT
This sequence comes from Oscillospiraceae bacterium, assembly GCA_035380125.1. Classification (NCBI taxonomy): domain Bacteria; kingdom Bacillati; phylum Bacillota; class Clostridia; order Eubacteriales; family Oscillospiraceae; species Oscillospiraceae bacterium. Next base: position 93,345 of record DAOSWV010000009.1, on the reverse strand, counting down.
CGCCTTAACAATCTCCGAAAACGGCAGCACACCAACCGCTGCGACAAGTGCCCAAAACGGATAAGCCGCACCGGTTTCAAGCAGCAGATACCCAATCAGCGCAAAAACCCAAAACGACCCGAAGACCCAGGCCAAAAGACCTTTGTTTGCAAACAGCGAACTCTTGAAAAGCGTCTTTTCGTCTGCAAGACACAGCGCGGCAACGCAGGTGCCGCAGGCAAGGGCGATAAAACTGCCGGCTTTTTCGGCGCCTGTATTGATAAATGAAAACCCGATAGAAGCAACGGCTATGTATATCGAAATCAATAAAGCGTGCGTCGCTGAGGCGTGATTGTATTTGGGACCCGGGTTCCCTGCGGTTTCTTTAAATTCCTGCTTTCGAATATTCGGTACCAAAAAGAACTTTGCCGCGGCAAAAATCAACAGGGCAGCCGCTGCTTCAAATGCGGTTCTTCCGGCCAGAAATATCGTAACCAGCGTTGCAAAAACCGCACCGGCAACGGTGACACTGAACAACGCGCCATTTTTCACAGCTGATACACAGCGCCGGGATTTGCGTACCGCTTCCATAAACTCCCGATTGGTGTCCGCAGAGAGCACCAATCCGGATTTTTGGCGAATCATGTCGCAGGCATCGGCTGCTGCGACGCCCAAATCGGATGCGTCTAAAAGATTGTTTTGTGCACACTCCGAGCCGATTACCGACACGGTCTCACCATGTGTACGATATTGTTTTATGATTTTTATGCAGTCACGCACGGAGCAGTCGGCATAAGCGCGTACCGCCGAATCGGATGTATTCGCCTCACCGGCAGAGACCACCTTTTCACCCACACACAGCACGCCGAGCGTACGGGCATAAGCCTCGGTCACAGTCTTGCTTTTTGAAGTCAAAATCATCGGCGTAATTCCGTTTTGATAAAGTTCTTCGCAATATTGCGGCAGTCCGGCAGTCAGTTCATTCTGCACGGCGATCAACCCAGCTGCCATAAATTCTTCCCCATCCGATTCGCTTTCGATTCGCAGCTTTTTCACGGCCACCGCGATAACTTCCGCAGCGCCCTTTTGCATCTCGACGACGGCCTCACGCGCGTCAAGCAGCGGTTCGTCACAATGGGGCAAAAGTGCCGCCGCACTTCCGACAGCCACTGCGAGTTTTACTTTTCCGTACAGAATCGCCGCTGCCGTGATCTCACCGTCTCCGGTGCCCAATACCCGATTAAAATCAGTAAACAGCCGGAACAACCCGCCGTTTTCCTCGACAGCGGTTAAAATCGCCGTGGTCTTGGCGTCTCTGCCCCGGTAAACAGGCACGTTGTCAGCGTCAAATTCACATCCGAGTCCCAATGCGGCCAACCGCAGCACCGCCGCCTGATCCTCGTCATCGGGGTCATAAGCTTTCGCCCCCAATTGGGTCCAAACCCTGACCACCTTCATCCGCTTCTTTGCATACAGCACATCGATATCCGAACAGACCATCGATAAATCGGCGCTTTTTTCGATATCGGCGGGATTGCGAAAGGTCATCCCGTTATCTGCAAGTTCCAACGCTTCAGTGCATAATCCGAACCGCATCTCGGTTGTCAGTTCAAAGCCCATCATAATTCCGACCGCAAGCAGCACCGTCGAAAACGCCCCCGTATAAGTCAGGGCATTGGGGAAAAATCGCGGTAGTAAAAGCGCCGCCACCCCCAACACGAGCGCCGTTATGGAGAGTATGGTTTGGCTGTGGTACAAGGTTATTTCAAGCGGGGAACGGCTCTCGGGCGGCATCACAATCCGGGAACGCAGCCGCGCACATTCGGTTCGTTTGCCCGTCGCGGTCACAATTGCAAAAGCACTGCCCTCGGTCACCCCGCAGCCGCTGTAAATCATATTGATGCGCCCGTCCGTCGGGTCGTCCTCCCGCACAACAGCCATATGATCTTTACGGGTCAGCCGCCCCAATCCGAATAAAGCCGACTCATCGCAGAACAATCCCGACGCCGAAACCAGCCGCGCATCCGCCGGAATCACGTCGCCCGCCGTAACAAAGATCAAATCGCCCGGCACGAGGAATTCGGCATAGACCTCCAACCGTCTGCCGTCGCGGATTACGGTTGCCCTTCTGCGGATCGATCCCGCCAGCTGTGTGCGGACTTGCCGGATCCTGCCGTTTCGCGCCAGCCCAAAAATCAAATCGGCTGCCGCAATTACCAATATCAATATCGCCCATAATACATTTTTATCGGCAATGGCACAAAAAGCCGCACCGATGACGAAAAGCAGTATTTCCGGACGCAAAAGCGCTTTTATAAACGGTTTTTCAATCTTCTGCGGTACAGGTTCATACCGGTTGCGCCCGTATTTTTTGGCACGTTGTCTTGCCGCCGCCGAAGAAAGACCCACGGCGGTGTCGGTCTTGAGCTGAGAAGCGACCTCAGAGAGCCGAATATCGTGCCATCCCATCTTTAGCCTTCCTTTCAGCGGCGAGTCGCCGCTCACAAACGCGGGGAAGCATCTACAAAATCTTATAAAGCGGGAAGAATGTTCCGCAAGGGATATTCTTCAAGAAAAACGCTTCAGCGTTTTTTTGCACGCTGCTTCCAACCTCGGTGGAAAAAACAAAAAACGTATTTCCTTTTATGCTTTTCTGCTTATCTATTTTACAGTCTCCGCATCGCACCCGGCAATCAGGTTTGCGCCCGTGCCTAGCAAATTTTCAACGATGATGTCACCGACCTTGACCGGAGCAGTCGCATGTACGCCGTTGGTCGCGGCGGCACAGGCGGACATCATCGATTTCGGAATGGTACAGTCGGTCTTGACCGGCAGGCGTTTTCTGGCCGCGCCGTCCAAAATCACGGTCGTAGTCAGCGTTCTCCGGGGATCCCGCACCTCCTGCACACCATATTCCGCGCCTCTTGAGCAGGAATTGCCCGTTACCTGAAACGTCTTTTCATCCACGTGCAGCGTACAGCCGCGCGGACAGACGATGCAAGTCAGTTCTCTCATGCCCAAACCGTCCTCCTTTTCCGGATTTTCCGGTTTTATCGGTTCTCCCTGATGAAAACCGTAATCTCTCTGCGTTCTTGTAATTTATCCGGCGAAAGCACAATCCGCTCCATCTCACCCGGCGCCATGCGCTCGCGTTTGAATGTCATCAGCGCACCGTTTTCATCCGTGATCACGATCTCGCTGTTTTTAAAAACCCGGTTGACCCGGAAAAACACCGTGACGGGCGTTTTGCAGTCGGTTGCAATCCGCTGCGGAACCGTATATCCGACCCCGAAGCCGTTCTTGACGAGAATAAACCCGTCTTTTTTCGCCGCGCCGTTTTTCAGATAATCCGCCGCCGATTTTCCGGCCCGTTCGCCCTCGGCGCTCACGAAATCCACCAGATCGTGTACATGCAGCACGTTCCCGCAGGCGAAGACACCCTCCACCTCGGTCTGCATGTTCTCATCCACGACCGCGCCGTTGGTTCTGGGGTCAAGCGCCACCCCGGCGGTCTTGCTGAGCTCGTTTTCGGGGATCAGACCAACCGATAACAGCAGCGTATCGCAGTCGATGTCAAATTCCGTACTTAAAATCGGCATCCGATTTTCGTCGACTTTGGCAATCGTTACGCCCGACACCCGCGCATTGCCGTGTACTTTGGTGACCGTGTGCGACAGATACAGCGGAATATTGTAATCTTCCAGGCACTGCACCACGTTGCGGGTCAGCCCGTTGGAGTAGGGCATCAACTCGACGACCGCTTCGACTTTTGCGCCCTCGAGCGTCATGCGCCGGGCCATGATCAGCCCGATATCGCCCGAACCGAGGATGACGGCCTTTTTGCCGACCATATATCCCTCGATGTTGATATAACGCTGCGCGGTTCCTGCGGAAAAAACACCGCTCGGGCGGCTGCCCGCTAGTGAAATCGCACCCGCAGTACGCTCCCGGCAGCCCATCGCCAAAATAATCGCATCCGCCGTAAACGACAGATATCCGGTCTTTTTCCCGACCGCGTCAATGCGCCTGTCCGGCGAAATCGACAGCACCATGGTGTCGCATAAAATCTCAACACCGGTTTCTTTTAATAATTCAAGGTCTTTTTGGGCATATTCCGGCCCGGTCAGTTCCTCTTTAAAACGGTGCAGACCGAACCCGTTATGAATGCACTGGGGCAAAATCCCGCCCGGCACGCTGCCGCGCTCCAAAATCACGATATTGCGTACGCCGTTTTCCCAGGCGGCCCTTGCCGCTGACATACCCGCCGGACCCGCGCCGATCACGGCAAGCTGAATATTTTTCAAATCCATATTCATTTCGCCTCTTTGGTCGGACCGGTCACGATATAGGAGCCCGCCTTCTCTTTCTCAACTTTTTCATAGGGAATGCCCAGTTCGCGCGAAATGAGCTCATGCACCAGCGGCGAACAAAATCCGCCCTGACAGCGTCCCATGCCCGTTCCGCAGCGCCGCTTGACGCCGTCCAGCGTCCTCGGCGGAATCGGAGAGTGCAGGGCGTCCAGCACCTCACCCTCGCTGATCGTGTTGCAGCGGCAGACAATGCGCCCGTAAGACGGATTTTTCGTAATCAACGCTTTGCGTTCTTCTTCACTTGCCGAGGCGAAATGCACTTTTTCGCGGGTCGTGACGGCGTCTTTTTTCGGTTTCAGTTCCAGCCCGAACCCGCGTACCATATCGGGCATATCCAGCGCGATGGCCGCCGCCGAGGTCAGACCCGGCGACTTCATCCCCGCGATATTGATAAAATTTTCAACCTGTTTGTCCGGCCCGATGATAAAATCACTATGGTCGCTGTAGGCCCTCAATCCCGCAAAATTGCGGATGTTTTCTCGGTAGTTAACCGCGTCGGTGTCCGCATCGGCCCGTTCGCGAACATAAGTCAGCGCATTCTTGTCGGTATCAAAATCGGTGCGCGACATCTGCGCCACCGCATCGGGACCGACCAGCAGATTACCGGTCACGGTCGGTGAGACCAAAACGCCTTTTCCGGCCGCCGACGGGCATTGAAACATCACGTGTGAAAAAACCGTGCCCTGTGAGCGGTCAAGTAAAAAATACTGCCCCTTGACCGGCCTGATCTCAAATTTCTCCGCACCCGCCAGTTCGGCGATTTTGTCGGCATATAATCCGGCGGCATTGATCACACAGCGGGCTTTGACCGTCTTGCCGCCCGCCTCAATCTCCCAAATGCCGTTTTCGCGCTTCATTCCGGACACCGGGCTGTTCAGCATCAAATCACAGCCGTTTTTCACGGCGGTCTCGGCAAACGCCAGACACAAATCCCACGGCGAGACGATTCCGGCTTCAGGCGCCCAGAGCGCCTCTACGGCGCTTTCCGCCAGATTCGGTTCCATCTCCTGCAGCCGCTCTTTTTCAATGATGTCGACCTTGACGCCGTTTTGAACGCCGCGCTCATAAAGTGTCCGAATCGTCTTTTGGTCTTCTTCGTCAAACGCCACGACCAGCGACCCGATCTGTTCGTATTCGACCGAGAGCTCTTTTGAAAGTTTCGGCATCATCGCCGCGCCTCTGACGTTGTATTTCGCCATCAGCGTCCCGGGTTCGGCGTCAAACCCCGCATGGATAATTCCGCTGTTGGCTTTGGTCGTACCCATCGAGACGTCCGGTTCGCGTTCGATCAACACCGAGGAAACGTCATATTTCGACAATTCGAAGGCGGCAGCACACCCGCAGACACCCGCGCCGATTATCGCAATGTCCCAAAAATCCCTCATAAACGCCTCCGAAGTCATAATCCTATTCAAATATTATACAATATTTTATCGGAATATGTAAATACTATCTGTTGAATTTATGCCGGATTTTCGGCAGGACGAGGTGTTTTTTTGCGCAGAACCGGCAGATTTTCCTTGGTCTTTGACCGCTCGCCCCGTATTGAGTCCGTGGGCACCATCGTGGGAAAGACCGAGGCAGAAGGACCGCTCGGTCAATGGTTCGACATCAAAAGTGATGATTCCTATTTTATGCAAAGCACCTGGGAGCAGGCAGAAGCGGTCATGCAGCAGACTGCACTGCGGCGTGCGCTGGAAAAAGGCGGGCTTGATTCCGGAATGCTCGACATGGTCTTCAGCGGCGACCTCGAGAATCAGATTATCGCCTCAAGTTTCGGCGTAAAGGCCCTCTCGGTTCCTTTTGTGGGTCTGTTCGGAGCCTGTTCCACCATGGCGCAGGGGCTTGCGCTGGCGGGGTTGTTTGTCGAAAGCGGCGCGGCGGGCAGAACGGCTGCGGTGACCTCATCGCATTTTTGTACCGCCGAACGCCAATTCCGCTATCCGCTCGAATACGGCGGTCAGCGTCCTCCGACTGCACAGTGGACGGTCACAGGCGCAGGTGCCGCAATCGTCGCCTCGGACGAGCTGTGCCAAAACCGGAAGGCACCGGTGCTCAAAGCCGCCCGTTTCGGTATCATCACCGAACTCGGCATCAAGGATATCGGCAACATGGGCGCGGCAATGGCGCCGGCGGCAGCCGAGGCCATTTCGGGCTTTTTAACCGACACCAAACAAAAACCCGACGATTTCGATTTAATTTTGACCGGCGATCTCGGCGAAATCGGATTGGCGCTGACCCGCCGACTTCTGGAAGACGACGGTCTTCCCACCGGAGAAAAAATCAAAGACTGCGGCTGTATGATCTACGATAATTCCAAGCACAAATACGGCTGCGGCGGTTCGGGGTGCGGTTGTTCGGCCTCGGTGCTCAATTCGATGATCTATGCCAAACTCGGTTCGGGCGAGTTGGAAAACGTCCTGTTTGTCGGAACCGGCGCGCTGATGAGCCCGGTCAGCGTCTTTCAGGGCGAGGTCATCCCGGCAGTCGCCCATGCCGTTCAGCTGTCCAGAAGAATCTGAAAGGAACATTTATGCTCGTCAAATATCTACTCGTTTTTGCGGTCGGTGGACTGATCTGCCTTATCTGCCAAATTTTTATCGACAAAACCCAAATCACACCCGCCCGAATTCTGGTCACTTTGGTCGGCATCGGCGTGCTGCTTTCGGCTTTTAACGTATCCGATGCGGTGGTTGAAGCGGTCGGAGCAGGCATTACGACACCGATCATCGGATTCGGCATCACGTTGGCCAACGGGGTCAAACAGGCCATTGCCGAAAAAGGCGCGCTCGGCATTCTGTCGGGCGGGCTGACGGCGACCTCGGCAGGCATCGCGGCTGTTATTATATTCGCATTCTTAGCGGCGGTATTATCCAAGCCGCGCGAAAAATAAATTCGGATTTTTACGGTTAAAAACTTTACGCATCAGACATTAACAGAAACTTTCAGCCATACGGAATATCATGCGTCTGTCCGGAAAAAATAGGCATGTAAAAAGGTAATTTTCCGCAAATGGGGAGAAAAGATATGGTAAAGGGCGTCAACAAGCAGGTCATCGAAGTCGTAGATACGGGCAGCCGCTATTTTGAGCGGGCTATTTTGATTGTCAACCCCAAAAACATCGCCGATCAGACCCGCATCTATGATGAAGCGGCACGCATTTTTTCAAAAAGGCAGGAAGTTCCTCCGTTAAAAAAAACGATTTTCCCCACGATTTGCAAAATGGCGGGTTTTACGGCGCTTGGCGCAGCCATCGCCGGTATCTTAATCAAGGTATTCTGAACACAGTAAAAAACGCCGCCTTCTGTCATTGGTTACAAGAAGGCGGTTTTTTCTGCTTTTTTGTTATCTGAACGCCAAAAGCATTATCTGGAAGTCGCAGGACTCGTCATAGGACTTGTCATCACCGAGCTCGTCATAGGGCTCGTCAAAGGACTTGTCATGGGACTCGTCATAGGGCTGGTCATTATCGAACTCGGGAGGTACGAGGATACCCGGCTCGAAACCGAGCTCGTATTGTTCGCGCAGGCCGATACTGCCGCACATATCGCCGCGACAACCGCGATATAGAGAAGTTTTTTCATGTTAATTTTCCCTGTTCCTTTTCTTTTCGATCGATTGACACGAGGGTTCGCGTCCAGAATATTTTTTGCTTCCGACGTTGAAATATTTGTGTTAAAACTTTACATGGAAAAACAAATTGGTATAGTGAAGCCATTAAAAAAACAAGGCGAGGATAAAGCGTAATGGCTTCACATTAGGTAAAACCACTTTGATTTTTAATTTTTTACCTTGAATTTAAAGTGGTTTTACTATATAATCTACGCGAAAGGACGTGATTTTTTGAAAATTAAAACCGGAAACGGATTTGTCATGCCCATCAGAGACACGGTATTCGGATACCACGGCTGGCCGAGTGTCTGCCGGGGGCCGAAAGGAGACTTGATCGCGGTCTGTTCCGGACTGCGTCTCGCACATGTCTGCCCGTTCGGCAAAGTGATTCTGTGCCGCAGCTATGACGAGGGAAAAACCTGGACCCGCCCGCAGATCATCATCGACACCCCGCTCGATGACCGCGACGCCGGCGTGATGACGTTCAACGGCGATCAGTTGATTGTGACCTCGTTCAATCACTATATCTCCAATCAAAAAGAATTCCCCTGCGATACGCCTTTTGCCGAGACGATGAAAAACGCTTACTTTTCCGAAGGGCGCATCACCGATGAACTCGAAAAAAAATATTACGGTTCGACCTATGTCGTGAGCGGCGATAACGGCATCACCTGGAGCGAAGTGCGCCATGCGCCGGTGACCGCGCCGCACGGTCCCTGCGCGCTCAAAAACGGCGGCCTGATCTATATCGGCAATCCTAAAACCTATGACGAAGAAAAGCCGCTTCACCGTAACATCAATTTACTTGAAATCTGGTTCAGCCCCGACGGCGAAACCTGGGAAAAATACGGCGAGATCAACAATATCCACGAGGGATCGATGTATTGCGAACCGCACATCGCCGAACTGCCTGACGGCACATTGCTCGGAACCATCCGCGTCCAGGGCGAAATCAACGGAAAACGGGTTTTCTGCATCTATCAGACCGAATCGACCGACGGCGGACACACCTGGACAGAACCGCATCAGATTGTTGAAGCGGGTTCGCCGCCCCATGTGCTGGTGCATTCCTCGGGCAAATTGGTTCTGGTCTATGGATACCGCCTCGAACCCTACGGCGAACGGGCGAAAATCTCAACGGACAACGGCAAAACCTGGGGCGAAGAACTGATTCTGCGTGACGACGGCCCCTCCGGCGATCTCGGATATCCCGCTTCGGTCGAACTCAAAGACGGCCGCATTTTTACGCTATATTACCAAAAACGCGACCTCGAAACCGTCCCCGAAATCATGTACTCCATCTGGGAAATTCCAACCCTGTAGGGGCGATTCATAATCGCCCGGCGGCGAGTCGCCGCTGACAAACGCATCATAAAATCTGCAATCCGCAACCCCGATAGCGCGCGCTTCCCACCTCTGTGTAATCCGTGTAGGGACGATTCACAATCGCCCGGCGGCGAGTCGCCGCTGACAAACGCGTCATAAAATCTGCAATCCGCAACCCCGATAGCGCGCGCTTCCCACCTCTGTATAATCCTTGTAGGGACGATTCACAATCACTCGCATAACAACCATAGACGCGCACCTCGTGTGCCCCCTAAATTCCCCTCTGCGGAGGGGTGCCCGAAGGGCGGGGGGTTAAATAAATATATCCCGCCGCTGCGGTACCTTTTTTCTTCATTTTTCACTTTTCTCTTTTCATTTTTCACTAAACCAAACCCCACCGCCCATAGGGCGTGGGGTGAAAATTCCCCTCTGCGGAGGGGTGGTGCGCAGCACCGGGGTGGTTGTTTCCTTGTAGGGGCGATTCACAATCGCCCGCAAAACAACCATAGACACGCATCTGCGTATACGCCCGTAAATTCCCCTCCTGCGGAGGGGTGCCCGAAGGGCAGGGTGGTATAATAAGATATCCGCTGCGGTACCTTTTTTCTTCATTTTTCACTAAACCAAACCCCACCGCCCATAGGGCGTGGGGTGGAAATTCCCCTCTGCGGAGGGGTGGTGCGCAGCACCGGGGTGGTCTCGTTTGCCTGTAGGGGCGGATATCATCCGCCCACAAATTGCACATCTAAAAAGGCATTGCGTCTGCAATGCCTTTTTAATAACTCTTTTTCACCAACCGGTCAGTTCCGAAAACACCGGCCATGCCAAATCGGCGTAAAATCGATGTCCCTCCGGCCCGATCACATGCCGCACTTTATCCTCCGCACCACAGGCTGTATACAGCTTTTGGGCGACAGTAAATTGCTCCTTTGCTTCTTCAACCGGGAAAATATCATCTTTTAAACCGCTGACAATCACCATCGGCCTCGGCGCAGAGAGCCCCGCGGTTTCGCCCATGTCGAACCAATTCATAATGCCGGGAATATAGTTGCAGACACAATGAAGAATCTCTCCTATCGAATCCTTATAAGTGCAAAATGCGCAGGACGGCATCGCCGCGCCGATGCGGGTCTCAAGCGCCATGGTATAAAATGTCGCCGTACCCCCACCGCTGTTGCCCATGATCCCGATTCGCTCGGAATCGACCTGCGGGAAATGGGTCTCTAACACGTCAATCGCCCTTGAAACGTCCCAAACCCGTTCCGCAATCAGAGTGCGTCCCAATAAAAGCGCTGCCATTGCCGGCTGCTGGCATGCGGGCCCTTTTTCGGTTCCGCCGCTCTCGCCGAATCCGCGCTGTTCGATGGTCAGCGCCGCAAACCCGCGCTTAACTGCCTGCATCGCAAAGTCCCGGTCTCCGCTCGCGATAATCTCCTCGTCTCCGGAGTAGATCGGTCTCGCCAAAGAGATGTGCATGCCCTTTGAATGTCCCTGTAAACAGATCATCACCGGGGGTTTTTTATTCATCGGCATATCGGGAATCAGCAGATGGGCAGGGGCGCTATAATTTTTTTCGGTTTTATAGAGAAACCTTGTCTCGGTAAAACCGTCGTGCTGCTTCGTCCATTCCACGCAAACATCCGGTTCAACCTTCTCAAACGTATCCATCCCGAGCAGTTCCCGAAGCTTTTTCACGCCCGCGTTCTGCCAGTCAGTAAAGCTGTTTCCTGCCGTAAGCGCGCCTTTTTTAATCGCATGATCCATCATATCAAGGTGTTGAATCTGAGGGTCCATAATAATACTTCCTTTCCGCCGCCTGCCGCTGTCTCGATGAAAGATATGATTATCCGTTCAGATATTTTTATTTATTCTCGTCCTTATGATCTTCGGTCTTTTCCTCTTCTGTCTTCGGCTCATCCTCAGCGTTTTCCGTCTGTTTTTCCGCATCAGCCGTTTCTTCGGAAGTTCCCGCTGCAGCCGCTTCTTTTTTCATCTTTTTAGTCGGCAGCATCACCAGCTTGTCGATGAAGCCGTAAATCTGCTTTTCAAAAATCAGCAGCAATAACCCGAGCACAAACAGGAAAATACCGATAAACTGCGACGTCGAGAGCGCTCCGACGCTTCCGCGAATTGTATCCTCCCGGAAAAATTCCAAAATGAACCGCACCACGGAATACATCAGCAGATACAATGCCAGTCCGATCGGACGGGTGACCGGCTTTTTGCGTTTTTGGTTCAGCACCAGCAGCAAAATGCCGAAGATCAAAAAGTTGCAGGCCGATTCGACCAGCTGCACCGGGAAAATCGTGTCCGCCGTAATGCAGACGTCGCCGTAACAGCACCCTGCGAAAAAGCAGCCGATGCGCCCGAAGGCCTGTCCCAGCGGAATTGCGGGGATCACAATATTGACGAAGTCGGAAAGTTTCTGCCGCTCGTCGTGCAGATACCATGCAACCGCCAGCGCACCGCCGATCAGACCGCCGTAAAAGACAAACCCGGAGAGAATATAATCCTTAAAGAACTCCCCGAATGTAATGGTCCCGCCGATATTTCCGATGGCCGTTGCCATCCGCCCGGCGACCGTGATCCAATATAATACCTTTGCCACCACAAAACCACCCACGAGCGCCCAGACCGACAAATAGAAGACGTCGAGTTTTATACCGGCATTTTTGGCGCGGATTTTTACCGTAAAATAGGCGGTGATAAAGCCGATCAACACCATCACGCCGTAGGTTTGAATGTGCAGCCCGAACAGATTGATTTCCGGATACATAAAAAAGCTTCCTTTCAGATTGAAATGACTTTTGCGCTTATTTTATCGCATTAGTTAAAACGTGTCAACGCACGAGCTCGGGCACAAACTTCAAATAGTCCGCCGAGATCAGCCGAAATTCGATGCCCTCCTGCAAACCCGTCACGGCTTTTTTATGGCTCTGGGCATGCAGATGTCCGTAATAGCACCTTTTGATACCGTATTCAAGCAGCGTATCCATGATTTCATCGCAGCGATATTCGCCGTAGAGCGGGGGATAATGTAAAAACACAACGGGTTCCTTGCCGGTCTTTTTTGCCGCCTCAATCGACATGCGCAGCCGCCCGACCTCACGATTTAAGACCTTTTTATCGGCACTGTCGGCTAAATCATAAAACCAGCCGCGCGTTCCGCAAACGGCGATGTTGTCTGCGATCTCGGCGCTGTTGTGGATGATTTTAACCGACAAAAAGCCGTTTTCGGTTAAAAATTCATTCATTTTTTTGGCCGTGTTCCACCAGTAGTCGTGATTGCCCTTCATAACAAACTTGATGCCGGGCAAGCCCTGAAGAAACGCAAAATCCGCCTTGGCCTGTGCAAAATCCATCGCCCAGCTGATGTCGCCCGGCAGCACGACAAAGTCGCCGTCTTTGACGAGTTTTCGCCAGGCGGTCTCCAGCCGTTCGGTATAATCGCTCCAACCTCCGAAGATATTCATCGGCTTGTCCACAGTAAAAGAAAGATGCAGATCCGCAATCGCAAAAACGCTCATGAAACCCCCAAAAAAAGAAGGATTGTCACCATTTTAACACACATAATCAGACCCGTCAAATGGCACAATAACCATAGTGAGTTCCGCGAACAGGAACCGTTGACGAAAGGATGGGCATGATGGAGAACACGAAAAAACCCTCAACCCCAAACGCTGATAAAATTGACTGCGGCGTGCACAACTGTATCTATCACAGCGGCAAGACGGACTGCAACGCCAAGACTGTCAAGGTCGGACCGCCCGGCGGCGCCAAACGCAGTGACCAAACCTCTTGCGATACCTTCAAAGCCCGTGAGTCGGGTCAACCGCCGTAACGGACTTTTGGAATCCTTAATAACCGAAAAAGCGGCTGCGCATGATTTTGCGCAGCCGCTTTGTTTCATTCTTTCTGCATCTATTTGCTTTTCATCCGAAACCCGCCGACGGTCTCAATCAACCCCACCACCGAAAGCAGTGCAATCAAAACAATCCGCAGCACCGCCTCGTCCGCCTTGGTATACAGCCAAAAACCCAGGCCGAGCATTGCAATGCCCAGCGGGATTCCAAGCCAAATCTCCTTCCAGTCGACCAGTCCGTTTTTAGTATGCCCGACCAGCGAAATTACAGCACTCGGAATAAACAATAACAGCACCAACCCCCGCGCCTCACTGCCGCTCGCAATCCCAAACCCGATCACATAGGCATATAAAATCCAACCGCCCCCGAATCCGAGACCCGCAAACCACCCGGCCACAACCGCGGCCAATGTATCCCAAACCCAACTCACGCGCTCACCGCCAATCGGATCGCCGAGAGCAGCAATAAAATCCCAAACGAAATTCGAATCAGTTTCGGAGGCAGTTTGGCCAAAAAAATCGCGGCCACGATGCCGCCCGCCACGGTTCCGCCCACATAACGCAGCGCCAGTTTTAAAATTTCGGGTTCCCGAAAACAGGCCAGAATCGCCCCGGGAATCGACACGGCCAGCACCAGTGCCACACAGTTGGCATGCGCGTGTTTCTGGTCGAATCCGGCCCGCTCAAGCATCGGTACGGCAAAAATCCCGCCGCCGGCTCCGAACAGCCCCGCGACCAACCCGGCAACCGCACCCGATGCCCAGGACAAAAGCTTTTTCAAAACACCACCCCCGGCATATTCTTTGCCGGAGTGCTTATTTTATTAAAATTTCACCGTAGGGGCGGCCCCGTGTGGCCGCCCGCCCTCGAAAATCTCCCGTAGGAACCCTCTTTATGCAGGTTCATCACGCTATCACCGTAGGGGCGGCCCAAGTGGCCGCCCGCCCTCAAAAATCTCCCGTAGGAACCCTCTTTATACCGATTCAACTCGCTATCACCGTAGGGGCGGCCCCATATGGCCGCCCGCCCTCGTAATTCAGAAAAATCCTTAATACGACCTTCAAACGTCCACATAGGAACCGCTCTCTTTATGATTTTCGTTATTGTAATATTCGTCTAATGTCCATTTCAGAGGATTCTCCACGATATATTTTCTTATCTCATTTAAATCCTTTTCGTTGCGTATTACATGCTCATAATAATTGCGTTGCCTTAAATGCTTGTGAAACGGCTTACATAATCTGTTCTTAACCCCTTTGATATAATCGTTCGTTGTCATGGTTTTAAACCAGCCGATGATTTGCGGCAAAGACGCGCTTTCTCTCGCGTCTTCTCTCATATTGAAAATCACAAAATGGATATGATTCGGCATGATTACGTAACCATCGATTTTTACACAGGTATATTTGCTTTCTGTTTTCAACAGCCATTTTTCAACCATCTTACCTGCATCATTTAAATTTGCATTCAGCGGTAACCACTCCCGGTCATTTTTTCTGTCCTTTTTCATTTCAATCGGGCGGCCACATGGTGCCGCCCCTACGGCCTGATCCATAATTTCGCCAAATAAATGCATTTGGTGATTGGTGCATATCGTAATAAAATATGCATTATTTTGGGCATAATCATAACCTTTTAACCGAAGTTGCTTTCTGATCGGGTATTCCATTTTACCACCTTTCGAACAGTAAAACCGATCCGCTCCTACGGCTTAACCGAAAAAACGCGCCGCGTTGTTATAAAAAATATCGTCCGCCGCGCTTTGCCCGAAGACCTTGGCAATCCGTTTTTCAACCTTTTTCAGATCAAACAGTTCTTTCGCAATTTGCGCACCGTCGTAATCACTTCCGATCGCAAGACATTTTTCACCACCCAGCGCAAAAAACCGTTCAATATGGGTGATCAGCGCACGAACAGACCCGCCGTCTCCCAAAAACGCCTCGTAAAAATTCAATCCGACCAATCCGCCGCGCCGAAAAATCTCCTTTGCCTGCTCGTCGGTCAGGTTGCGCGTCTCACCGCAGACGGTTCTGGAATCGGAGTGGGTCGCGATAAAGGTCTCATCGGTCGCCTCACAGATATCCCAAAACGCCTTGTCGGAGCAGTGCGAGCAGTCGAGCGTAATCCCGTTCAGCACCAATGCCGAAATAACCTCTTTCCCGAGCGGCGAAAGCCCCCGCCCGTCGCCCTTGATCCCGCCGCACAGCGGATTATCCGGGTTATGGGTCAGCGATACGATCCGAAACCCCAGCGCTTTTAACATCGCAATGTCCTCGTCCGGATTTTGAATGATATTGCCGCAGTTTTCAACCGCAAGCACCGGCGTCACCGCAGGATATCGGGGCAGTTCTTTGAGCAGATAATCAGACACATTGCCAAAATACGCTCTTGCTTCTTCTTTTTCGGTAGGATCAATGCAGATTGCAAATGTCTGAACCCAACTCTCATACGGGCTTTTTAAAAACGGCAGCGAAAACGCCGAAAACGGTTTGCCGGCGTCGAAAGCGGCGGTCGCGGTATCGCAGTGCAGATCAAAAAGATTCATAAAACGCCCTCTCTTTTCATAAAGTTTTCGGGGAGTGGTCATCATGGCGAAATTTGCGGTCGGTGGTTCGTTTTACACGCAGCTCTGCCGGGCGTGCGGAGAATTGGCCCGTTATGATTTTGTACAGCTCGGCAGTGCGGGCAGTTCGGTCGGGGGCAGGGAAATCCCGTACATCAAACTGGGCGGGGACGATTTTGTGTTGTTTTTGGCCGGTACCCACCCGCTTGAGTATATCACTGTTGCGGTTTTGGCCGGTTGGCTGCAAAAACTCTGCAAAGCCATCGAGACCGGTCGGCAGTTCTGCGGCTTCGATGTGCGGTCGGCCTTCCGCAAAAAAGGGATTGTCGTCGTACCCTGTCATAATCCCGACGGCACCGAGATCGCCTTCGGAAACGGGGTTTTATCGCCGCTCGACCGTTCGGCGCTGGCCGAAATCTGCGGCGGCGATCCATCGATTTTCAACTGCAATCTCAACGGGGTGGACCTCAACCACAATTTCGACGCCGGTTGGTCCGAACTGCGAAAACTCGAAAAGGAATCCGGCATCGATGGGCCGTCCCCCCGCCGGTTCGGCGGTCCGTTCCCCGAGAGCGAACCCGAGACCCGTGCGATCGTCAACCTCTGTTATGAATTCAATCCCCGTCAAGCTATCGCGTTGCATAGTCAGGGCGAGGAGATCTATTGGCGCTACGGCGACATTCTCCCCAAGCACTCCGAAATCATGGCGCACATCTTAGCCATCTCCTGCAATTATACGCTGGGTGAACCGGAGGGCATCGCCTCCCACGGCGGCTTCAAAGACTGGTTCATCCGTGAATTCGACCGCCCGGCGTTCACCTTCGAAATCGGCAAGGGCAAAAACCCGCTGCCGATCACCGATACCCCGGCTTTGTTAAAACGCCTCTCCGACACCCTTTTAATCGCGGCATTAATGTAACGGAATCAATATTTCCTCAAGCGGTACGGTCTTCACCGTGCCGTCTTCTTTTTGCATCATCAGCGGCGAAGTCGTATCATTCGCGTTGATATACAACAAACCGTCCAAATCATTGATAAAATTGCCGACCCTCTGATATTTTTCACTAACCGTATTTCCGTCTTTGTCGACCAGCCAAAATCCCTTTTCCCCATCTTTCACCGGCGCTTCGGCATCCTCACCGCAGCACTGTGCAATTCCGATATAGCCGGTTTCGGTGACGATATAGGTGATTCCGTTATACTTTTCATTTAAAATATTCCCACCGATATCGGCAAGCTGTGCAGTATGGCATTCTTCCCCCTGCATATTTCCGGCATAAAGTACAACCCTGTCCTCAAACGGCACTCCAATATAACAATATTTCTGTTCAAAGACCGTGTTACCGTTTTCATCAAGCAGCCCATAGTTCACATCTCCGCCATACCACGAATTATAATAAATCGTCAGCTGATATTTGCCGAAAAACGTTTGAATAACCCCGGTCTCTTTTTTGCTGACAACCGTTCCGGTCCGGTCTAAATTGTAAAGAGAACCCTCTTTGGTTGCGGTTGCGCCTTCACCGAAAAGAATCAGCGAATCATAACTCTCCCCGATCGGATTGAAATTTTCATCGAGCAGCCAATGTTCCTCGGTGCCGTCCAGATATTCTTTGTGGGCGGCATAAGGTGCGGCGGGTTGATTGTCATAGCTTGAGGCCTCATAGCAGGCCTCGGTTCCGTCCTCATAAACCGTATAACAGCTTAAATCGTGATATCTTGCAACCTCAACACCATCCGGCCCGACGACGATATAGACGTCACCGTAAAGCCGTTGAAAGTCGTCTCTGCGTAAAATAAAATACCCGTTTTCAGTCACACTGATGCCCTTATAGTTCACATCAAAAATCAGCCTGCCGTCTTTATCGGCAAGTCCCACATGTGTAATCCCGTAGCTGAACCCGGGTGTGACGCAGACCAGCTGATAATTATCGGTATAGGGCAGGGCGACTGTGTAGGCGTTTTCGGGCATTTCTCCGTCCGCCATCAGATAAGTCGGTTTGTGCGGCAGCGTCCCGTTTTTATAATAACACCGGATGACCTCATCTCCAGCCGTGTGCACCTGTTCGGGTGTTTCGAGCGGCAGTCCGGTTGCCTGTAACGCGTTCACGAAATATACATACCACTGGCCGCCGCCTTGGAACTCGGGCGGCAGCTCTTTGACCGAAGTAATCATCCTCGTATCTCCGCTTACATCAAGCACAAATGCCCATTCAAACCCCGTCGAGACGGAACGCTTCCCGGTTTTCTCATTGTCGTATGACTCTTCAAAATTAATTATAACGGTCAGGGCGTCTCCGTTTTGTTCACGGGATGTCTCGGTAGCCACAAGTTTATAATTCGGACGGCTCTGAGCTTCTACGCGCGAAAACGCAATCCGATACCGGATATACTCAAACATCACCGCGTTTTCCGCAGTGTCGGTGCAGATGTCGGAAAAATCGACCGGTTCCAAAGTCGTGATCGCTTCGGCATATAGTTTGAGAAAACGGAGTATCTCCGGTTCGCCGCCCGTGATCCTTACGCTTCTGTTTGCCGACTCAAACAAGGGGTTTTCCGTCAAATCAAGCGGGTCGGAGACAATCGAAGCAGATTCTGGCGCAATACTCCCGGTTTGCTGCGATTCGAACGCTTTTTGTCCGCACCCAAACAACCCGAAAATCAACAGGACTGCAAGCCAAAATGCCGCCGCGCCGAAAAAGGCGTGGCCTTTCGCACGCTGCACTATATTCCGTTTCCGACGAATCATCATTATGCCCCCATCTTAATAACCATTTCGCTCAGCACTTCCGAAAGCGGCACGGTTTTCATCACCCCGTCTTCGCTTTGAAAAATCAGCGGCGAGATGGTGTCCGCTGCATTGACATATAACTCCCCGTTTTCATCAACGGCATTGCCAATCTGCAGATATTTTTCGCTGATCTGTCTGCCTTCTCTGTCGATCAGCCAGCACCCCGCCACCCGGCAGTTGATCTCAACGTCGGATTTCCACCCAAAACTCTGTGCGATTCCGATACATCCGGTTTCCGTCACCAAATAGGCAACAGAATTATAATTTCGGTCAAAAACATTTCCGTCAATATAGCCCAGCAGCGCAGCCCGCCCGGTAACACTCTGATAATCCCCGGTGAAAAGTAAAACCAGATTTTCAACCGGCATCTCAATGTGGCTGTAATTCTGCTCATAAATCACATTGCCGTTTTCATCCAGCAGCCCGTAACGAACATCGCCGTCTTTCCAAGAGTTATAGGACATCTGAACCCGATATTTTCCGAAAAACGTCTCGGTCACCGTCGGCTCTTTTTTGCTTATCACATTTCCTTTCTTGTCAAGCTGATAAAGGGTACCGTCTCTTGTCGCAGACGCACCGGTTTCGGTCAGAATCAGCGAATCATAACTTTCACCCACGGGCTGAAAATTTTCATCCAGCAACCAATACTTTATTTCATCCCCGCGCCCCGCCGAAGCGGCATACGGAGCAGAGGGCTGATAGGGATATTCGCAAGCTTTATAAAAAACTTCATCCCCGGTTAACTCCTTCGAATAACAATACAAATCCGTATAACTTGCAATTTCATAACCATCTGAACCCGTAATGATATAAGACCCGCCGTAATGCAGGACAAAATACCCGTTCTTGGTCACACCGATACCCGTAAACAGCAAATCAAAAACCATTTTCTTTTTTCTGTTCGCCAATCCCACAACCGTGTCTGCATCGAATTCCGAAGTGGTATAAATTAAATCATATTCGTTGGTATAAGGCAGATCCTTTTTTCGGCAGTCTTTTATCGAATAAGCATCCTCTGCCATTAAATAGACCGGCAGCGCCCTTCCGCTCTCATAAACATACCGGATCATCTCATCTCCCGCGGTATGGACTTGCTTTGCCGTACCCAGCGGTAAACCGGTTCTCTCCAGCGCTTTTTGTACCGCTTTCAGTCGCTGTCCGTCTTCATAATAAGCAGAAGTGATTGTCACCGAGGTTATCACCGCACCATTCTCGCCTTTTTTAATCACAAACGCCCAAATATCCTCCAGCGAATCGGATAACGAGGCATGCATCCCGTCGTATACCACGCCTGCCGAGACTTGAATCGTCGTATATTTTCCTTTTTCCCTGCGCGACAGCTCGGTAACCGTCATCTTATAATTTTCCCAGTGTTTGGACTGCGTGCGAAAAAGAGCCACCCGGTATCGGACAAACTCCGTAATCACCGCATTTTCAACCGTGTCGGCGCAGATGTCGGAATAATCGTACATCTGCAGCGTCGTCATCGAGTCGGCATACCGTGCAAAAAATTGACCGATCACCGGCTCTCCACCCGTCATCTGAACACTTCCGCCTGTTTCTTTCGAAACCGGACTCTCAGCCAGATCAAGCACTTCGTCCGAGACAGCCGATGTGGTATTCGAAACCGAAACCGTACTCATACTTTGCTCCGGCACCGCTGCCGGTGTGCAGCCATAGAGACCCGATAAGACCACCACGAACGCCAATAACCACGCACCCGTTCTGAATACCCGGATTTTATCCGCCGAAACCATCACCCATCCCCCATTCATTCCCTTACAAATAGTATGCACTTTCACCCTAAATTTGTCAACCCCGAAAGGTTTACGGTTTGTCTTTGCAAAATCCGATTTATACGGTATAATAGAATTATTATATCTTGGGAGTGAACGGATTGCAGGAACTGATCAACGGACTTTTTTCGTCGTTTACCCAGCTGACGGGCGGAGAATGGCTCAAAATGATCGCCATGTGGCTGATCGGCGGCGCGCTGATTTATCTGGCGATAAAAAAAGATATGGAACCGGCACTGCTGCTGCCGATCGGATTCGGGGCGATTTTGGTCAATCTGCCGCTTTCGGGCGTCATCAACCAACTCGACGGCGCCGGAAACGAGGTCGCGGGTGCCATTCAAAAACTGTTTGAGATCGGCATCGAAGCCGGAGAACTTATGCCGCTGCTGCTGTTCATCGGCATCGGCGCGATGATCGATTTCGGCCCGCTGCTTTCAAATCCGAAACTGCTGTTATTCGGCGGCGCGGCCCAGTTCGGCATCTTCGCCACATTGGCGGTCGCCTCGATCTTCTTCCCGCTCAAAGATGCCGCCGCCATCGGCGTCATCGGCGCGGCGGACGGCCCTACGTCAATCTATGTCGCGCAGTATTTTAAATCGCAGTTCACCGGCCCGATCATGGTCGCGGCCTATTCGTATATGGCGCTGGTACCGATCATCCAGCCGCCGATCATCAAACTTTGCACCACCCGTAAAGAGCGCCTGATCCGCATGCCCTACGAGAAAAAATCGGTCTCCAAGACCGTTCGCATCCTGTTCCCGATCGCGGTGACCATCGTCGCGGGCATCATCGCGCCGGCCTCGGTGGCGCTGGTCGGCTTTTTGATGTTCGGCAACCTGATCCGTGAATGCGGCGTGCTGGGCTCGCTGTCCGAGACCGCTCAAAAAGAATTCGCCAATATCATCACGCTGCTGCTCGGCATCACCATCGCCTTCAAAATGCAGGCGGAGGCCTTCCTCAACTGGCAGACCCTGCTCATCATGGGATTGGGTCTCGTCGCCTTTATCTTTGATACCGCCGCCGGCGTGTTCTTCGCCAAATTCTTAAACCTGTTTACGAAAAACAAAGTCAACCCGATGATCGGTGCGGCCGGCATTTCGGCTTTCCCGATGTCCTCGCGCGTCGTCCACAAGATGGGCCTCAAAGAAGACCCGCAGAACTTTTTGCTGATGCACGCTGCGGGCGCGAACGTCTCCGGCCAGATCGCCTCGGTCATCGCGGGCGGCCTGATCATCAAGCTGGTCAGCGCCTTGGGCGTCGGTTAAGGAAAGAGGGGTACCGCATATGCAAAACCTTGATATCGCTTTAAAAATCATGGGGCTCGGGATGCTCGGAATCTTTGTGATCGTCGGCGTCATCATCTTTTTGACTTGGCTGCTGAAAAAACTCTTCCCGGCCAAAGAACAATAAAGGATTTACCCGTTTTTGAAAGGATCGTTTAAAATGCCAAAAGAGACCGTAGACACCGCCGTCATCGTCCGCCATTACGAGGAAGCCCCGGGTTGTCCGCACTGCAGTTTCGAGCAGGAAGCCGACGCCTACGAAATTGACCGGCTGCTTGACGGCAATATGATGATCGAAGATATTCGCATGGAAACCGACGCGCGCGGTTTCTGCGCCGAACATTATAAAAAACTCATCAATGCCCGCAGCCGCTTTTCGGTCGCGGTGATGCTCGAGAGCCATCTTCGCGAACTCCAAAACGTCTATCTCGAAAAAAACAACCCCAAAAAGGGCAAGGGGTCACTCGGTGTCAAGCTGAACGAACTCGACCGCGACTGCTATATCTGCCGCCGCATGTCGGGGCATATGGAGATGTTCGAAGCCGGTGTCGCGGTGCTGTGGAAACGGCGCGAGGACTTCCGCGAGCTGTTTGAGAAAAAGGGTAACTTGTGTATACACCACTATGCCCGACAGCTGGCCGCCTGCGAAAAGGAGCTGGACAATAACACCTACCGCGAGATGAGCGAAGTGATGTTTCAAAACGTCCGCAAGACCCTCGACGCGCTGGCCGACGAGACCAAGTTCTACGTCAGCCGTTTCGATTACCGCATCACCGGGGCGGATAAGAATTTCGGGACTTGCGCCGATGTGTTGGAACGCGTCGACGGATTTTTGCACGGCGGACCCCTGCAATGCAAACTCCCCAAAAAATGACATCCTACGACAGGGCGATTCGACATTTTTCGATGCATAAATGTCACCGATAAATGAATATTAAAAACTTTCCACATCCCCGTGTGGAAAATTTTTTTGGCTTTTTTATGCGGTTTTCGGGATTCTTTGATCATTGCGGGATATTCGATTCATGAATATTCGCTTATATAAGCGGCGCATAATAAAGCCATTTTTTTCACTTTTTCCGTTTTGTATTATTCATCGGTTTACATAATTATTTTTCCGGTTTACATAATTATTTTACAATCTCAAAAAACCGCATCTTTCCGTCCTTCCGAGGGCAATTTTCAAAACATTCAAAAAGTTTTCCACATTTATTATGTAAACCCTTTGAAATATTTCATACGGAAAGTATTATTCGCTTTACAGCACATTTGTGTCCCCGCCGGCGTCCTTTTACACAGCTTTTGAAATTTTCCAAAGCGCCGAAGCCGTCCGTTCCACCTGTTCACAGTCGTTGAAAATCCCGAAGCTGATCCGCACGGCGCCATCCGGCAGGGTCCCGAGCACTTCATGCGCACTCGGCGCGCAGTGCAGCCCCGCCCGCACGGCAATCCCCTCATTTTCGAGTTCCGAGGCCGTCCGCTCACAGCACATCCCATCGAAATTAAACAAGTAGATTCCCGAGGCCTTGGTCGGCTCATAAATCCGAAGCCCCGAAAGCCCCTCCGTCCGCTCGACAAGCACTTCACGCAGCTGCCGCTCGTGTTCTCCTATGTTTCCGGCGCCCAGTTCGTTGACAAACCGCAGTCCTTCGCCGAGTCCGATAATAGCGTTCACCGCCTGTGTGCCGCTTTCCAGCGCCTCGGGCAGATTCAGCGGTTGTTTTTTCAACATCGAATCGCTGCCGGTGCCGCCCTCAATCAATGTGCGCAGCGGCGCATGGTCCCTTATCAAAAGCACCCCGCTTCCGGATGGGCCGAAAAGCCCCTTGTGCCCCGGCATACACAGCAGATCGATTCCGTCGGCGGCCATATCGATCACAGCGCTTCCGGCGGCCTGTGCGGCGTCGACAATAAACAGCATGCCGAATTTGGCGGCCAGCCGTCCCAGTTCCGCAACCGGCATCACCTGACCGTCGACGTTCGAGGTATGTACGCACAGCAGGGCGGCGGTATTCTGGTTGATTTTCCGTGCAAAATACGCCGCCGTGTTCACGACGTCCCGCCCGATTTCGGCCACGCTGTAGGTAATCAGACCCTCTGCCGCCATCGCCTCGAGCGGGCGCATCACCGAATTGTGTTCCCGGTCTGATACCACAATGTGCGCCCCTTTGGGCAAAAAGCATTTTAAAGCCAGGTTGAGCGCATGGGTACAGTTCTGGGTGAACACCACCCGTTCGGGCGACCCGGAATGAAAGGTCTTGGCGAAATTTTCCCGTACCCGAAAAATCCTCTCTGCGGTATCCAGCGACATCTGATAACCGCCTCTGCCGGGATTTGCGCCGTATTGTAAAAACGCCTCCCGCACCGCATTGACCACACAGTAGGGCTTGGGAAAAGACGTAGCCGCATTGTCAAGATAGATCATATCGTAAATTTCTCCCCTTCTTTCGTTTTGGCATTAAATAAACCGTTGTTTTGTCAATCGCACGGCTGTCCGCCTCCCTCCGGGGGCAGATAACTCCCTTTCACCTGTATGCCCTCGGTTTCGAGCAGCGCACGGGCGGTCTGTTCATCGCTGTAGACCCGCAGACCGTATCCACACCCGCAGCCGGTGACGCTGGCGGGCAATTTTTCACATTGTGATTTAATGTTATATCGTAAAAGAATCTCCTTGGCTCTGAACGCATACGTCACAGACGACAGGATGATTCCGCTTGCCTGTTTTCTCATATTTCTGTCCATTCTTTCGAAGAGAAGAAACCTTCCCCCGAACCGGTTTGCCACAGTATATGACACATTCGGCTCAAGAGTACTTGTGCATTTGCGGTATTTGTGTTACAATAACGAGACACTTTTTCGGAGGTTTTGTTTTGCAGTATTGGGAAGTACTCATCCTTGCCGTCGGCCTTGCGATGGACGCGTTCGCGGTATCGATTTTGAATGGATTGACCGCCAAGCCGTCGGTCAAACAGAATTTTGCGATGGCGGGTTCGTTCGGCGTCGCCCAGATGGTTTTTCCGCTGATCGGTCTGCTGCTCGGATCGGCGTTTTATAATCTCATCAACAACATCGATCATTGGATCGCGCTGGGGCTTCTGGCCGCACTCGGTGCCAAAATGCTGATCGATGCCAAGAAAAATCCGGACACCTGCGAAGTCCGGCTGACGGCGAAAATGATTTTGATCCAAGCGGTGGCGACGGCGATTGACGCATTGGTCGTGGGCGTCGGGCTTGCGGCGATGACAGATAATATCCCGCTGACCGTGCTGACCATCGGAGCCGTGACGTTTTTGCTGTCGCTGGCGGGCGCATTCGGCGGAAAATTAGTGGGCATACGCCTCTGCCGGGGCGCACGGGTACTCGGCGGCCTGATTTTAATCGGCATCGGCGTCAAAATTTTTGTGGAACACGTTTTCTGCGGGTGAGAACCCGCGGCGGCGAAACGCCGCTCTTATACGCGAAATAGAATCTGTTGTACGTAAACCCGATAACGCGCGCTGCCATGCCCTGTGTTTCTCTGTAGGGCGCGGCATCCCTGACGCGCCGTAATCTTCGCAGGGGCTTCGCCTAGTAGCCATGCCATCATCCCCGATGTTTCTCCGTAGGGGCGGATATTATCCGCCCGTAATCTAATTATATGGGATATCGGCTGTCCTAATCGACAACCCGACGATAGAACATGTCATCCTGAGCGGAGCGCTTTGCCGAAGAACGTTTGCGAATGTTCTTTGAAGTCTGAAGGATCTCGAACCGATAATGCCATTAAATCTATCTACTGTAAAAAACAACCGTGTTCAGAACGGGTTTTCTATTTATTACAAAAGAAATTTCACAATTTGTAAAAATGCTTGAATTTATGACAACACTATGGTAGAATACTTTTATAAGGAGGGGTTGTTCATGAAAGAAAGAAATCGTTCCGGACTTGTTTTCGGTCTTGTCACGGCACTTTTGGCCGCAATCGGCATCATTGCGCTGATGGCAAAAGTGATCCGGGATTTCTCGGCAAAGCTCAACACCACCGAAGGCGATTCCTACATCCCGGACTGGAGTGACGAGGATTCGTTCGACATCGACCTGAACGAGGACCTGTCTTCTCCCGACTCCGACAACTGAAAATAAAACCCAAAAACCCTCGGCAGCATGACCTGTCGGGGGCTTTTCTTTGTTGTCCGCAACGGTCGGTTGTCCATAACGAAACTGTAAGGGCGAACTTCGTTCGCCCGCTTATATTCCCCTCTTCATGGCGTCGTTATACCGCCCTGTGGGCGGCTTTGACACCTTAGGGGTTGGCGCAGCGCGCCGGGGGTTCGTCGTAGGGAGCGACGCCCTCGTCGCTCCGCCGCATCTCAGTGAACTTTTTTCGTTGTAGGGCGCGGCATCCCTGACGCGCCGTAATCTTTTTCCGAATTTCATCATTGTCAGACGTGACAACCCCGTTCCTGCCGTGCGGATTCCCCCGTGGCGCGGATAACATGTCGTTTTTCGGTGGGGTGATCATAATCCGTGCGGCGCGTCAGAGATGCCGCGCCCTACAGATTTATCGATTTTTTCCTCACATCGCCAGCAACGTGTTGAAAACCTTTATTCCCCTCTGCATGGCATCGCTATGCCGCCCTGTGGACGGCTTTGACGCCTTAGAGGTTGGACGCGAAGCGGGCGGGGTGGTTAAACATAAAAAAGCGCCGATCATTCGGCGCTTTTTTTCGGCGGGATTACTAATCCCGCCCTACATTCATTTTTAATTCAAAACTTAACCTGCTCCCTTACATACCCCGCCAACTCCGCAATCGGGATGCGCTTCTGCACCATCGTGTCGCGGTCGCGCACGGTCACGCAGCCGTCGGTCTCGCTCTCGAAGTCGTAGGTCACGCAGACCGGGGTGCCGATCTCGTCCTGACGGCGGTAGCGCTTGCCGATGGAACCGGCGTCGTCGTAGTCACAGTTGAATTCTTCGCGCAATTCAGCAAAGATCTTTCCGGCAGGTTCGGCCAGTTTCTTGGAAAGCGGCAGAATCGCGGCTTTAAACGGCGCAAGTGCGGGTGCAAGCCGCATAACCACGCGGGTTTCGCCCTTTTCGTCCACTTCTTCGTCATAGGCATCGCACACCACCGCAAGGAAGGTGCGCTCGACGCCCAGCGACGGCTCGATAACATAGGGTACGAGCTTTTCGTTGGTCTCGGTATCGAAATATTCCAGCGTCTTCCCACTGTGTTCGGAATGGCGCGAAAGGTCGTAGTCGGTACGGTCGGCGATGCCCCACAGCTCGCCCCAGCCAAACGGGTATAAAAACTCGATGTCGGTGGTCGCCTTGGAATAGAAGCAAAGTTCCTTCGGGTCGTGGTCGCGCAGCTTTAAACTGTCGGCCTTCAGACCGATGGCCAGCAGCCAGTCGCGGCAGAACGCCCGCCAATAATCGAACCACTCCAAATCGGTACCCGGCTTGCAAAAGAATTCGAGTTCCATCTGCTCAAACTCACGCACGCGGAAGATGAAGTTACCCGGCGTGATCTCGTTTCGGAACGATTTTCCGATCTGCCCAACGCCGAACGGCAGCTTTTTGCGGCAGGTGCGGGCGATGTTGGCAAAGTTGACGAAAATGCCCTGCGCGGTCTCGGGGCGCAGGTAAATCTCGCTCTTGCTGTCCTCGGTGACGCCCTGAAAGGTCTTGAACATCAAGTTGAACTTACGGATATCGGTAAAATCACACGCGCCGCATTCGGGGCAGGGGATTTTTTGCTCACGGATATACGCCATGATCTGCGCGTCGTCCCATCCCGCGGGATTGACGCCGGTGTCCTCGATCAGCTTATCGGCGCGGTGGCGGGTCTTGCAGGCCTTGCAGTCGATCAGCGGATCGGAGAATCCGCCGACATGTCCGGTGGCGACCCAAACCTGCGGATTCATCAAAATGGCGCTGTCCAGACCGACGTTATATTCGCTGCGGCTGACGAATTTCTTCCACCAGGCGTTTTTGATGTTGTTTTTCAACTCGACGCCCAAGGGGCCGTAGTCCCAGGTATTCGACAGTCCGCCGTAAATCTCCGAGCCCGCGTAGACAAATCCGCGTCCTTTGCATAGGGCGACGATTTTGTCCATGGTTTTTTCCGTGTTGTTCATATTTCTAATCTTTCCTTTCAGTTATATCACGTAGATATAGAATCTTGTACCCGCGTCATTTTGCGTGAACAAACAGGTATTCGTCACTCCGGCACTCGAAATCAATTCGCCGAAATTATCTTTTGAAATCGAAAAATCCACCGCAACCGCAAATCCCGCGCCGTTCTGCGCCGTTGAAAGCGTTCCCGACATCCAGTCGGCCAGTTCACTGCGGTTCGAAAACCGCGTGATAACGCCCTGTGTGACAGCCGTGCTGTCTGATGCGTCCTCCTCATAAATCGGCGATTTAAAAACATGGTTGGCGCTCATTTCGGTACGGGTCAGGTTAAAATACATCATCGTGTTCGCTTCGGGAAGCGCGGTAAGGGTTTCGGGATTTTCCGGTCTGATCAACACGATATGATCATCGCCGTAATACCGGTTCTCGGCATCGTCTACGGTCGCGTCGCAGTAAAATATCTGCCCATCTATTTTAACGCCGTTCCATGCATGGGAAGTCCCTTCCAGATATCCGCTCTCCGTCCAGGCCTCGATCCCGCCGTAGTTGCACAGCAGGGCAAATGCTTTGGCATATCCGTCACAGACGGCCTTTCCGTTGATCAGGCACCCATAAGACGTGTGCGTGTTAAGGTCGATGTTAAAAAGTTCGGCCTGACTGCTGTCATATTGCGCCGAAAAGATCACGGTCTCATAGAAAAACTTCTCTCTCTGAAGCGGATCAGCGATTGAAGCGGCCTCGGCCAGAACGGCATTGACCTTGTCATACAGTGCCTGTCGCCGGACGGTCGCTTTTTCGGGATCATTTTCGATATAGTTGAGCTTGCACGAAACGCTTATGACGTCGCCGTTCTTGGCTTGTTCGCGTTGAATGCTGTAGGTCAGCGAGGGCTCGAAAAACTGCGGATAATCATCGGTTACTGCGTCATAGACCGCGGTAATCTCCTCGTCGGTCAGATCACCGGGAATCGCAAGCGTCTCTGCGGCATGATCTCTGATCGCAAGCACCATAGCCTTATACATCAGACATTGGCTCTCACTTGAAAGCGCTTCATACTTGCGCTGAGGCAAGACAACGTCAAATGTCGTGACGATGTTCTCGTCGACATAGGGCAGGGAAAGGTCTGTGATCTCCTGAGGAACCGACACGCCGCAGCCGCCGAGTATCAGAACCGCAAGAAGGACTGCAAATAACCCCTTATTCCCGGGTTTCCTCGTTTTCTTCATTCGCCTCACTTCTCTCCTTGTTGTCGACCGTGTTTTCTTGGGATGTATTTTCCTCATCCGTCGTTTCCGGTTCTTCGGCTTCTTCCTTGGGCGCGGAAGTAATCGTAACGACCTTACAGCCGTCGTCGACCCGCATCACCGTGACGCCGCCGCCGTAACGGCTTTGTTCGCTGATCTGATTGGCCGAAGTGCGCAGAATAATGCCGCTGTCGGTTATCATAATTACGTCGTCCTCGTCGGTCACCATTTTAATGCCGGCCACGAGTCCTCTTTTTTCAATTTGCTTATAGTTGGTCACGCCCTTGCCGCCGCGGTGAATCAGGCGGTATTCATCCGGATCGGTTCTGCGCCCAAAGCCCTTTTCAGAGACGGTCAGCAACGTTGCGCCTTCACGGATTTTTTCAAGTCCGATAATCTCATCGTCCTCATCCAGCGTCATCGCTTTGACACCGCGGGCATTTCTGCCCATCGCACGCACATCAGTCTCTTTGAAGCGGATCGCCATGCCTTTGCGGGTCGCGAGGATGAATTCATCGTTTCCACTGCTCACCGAGGCCCAGGCCAACTCGTCGCCCTCATCAATGGAGAGCGCAATAATGCCGCTTCGCCGGACATTGGCGAATTCAGTCAGCGCGGTACGTTTGATAATGCCCTTACGTGTGACAAAGACAAAGTGAAGCCCCTCTTCCAGTTCGGGCATCATCATCATGGCGGCCACTTTTTCCTCATCCTGCAGCTGCAAGAGGTTAATCGCATTCATCCCCTTGGAATTGCGCGAGGTCTCGGGAATCTCATAGCATTTCAGCTTGAAAATGCGGCCGCTGTCGGTGACAAACGCCAGCCTATCGTGGCTCGAGGCCACAAACAACTCGTTTGCATAGTCCTCCTCACGCCGCGTCATGCCCGATACGCCGCGTCCGCCGCGGTTCTGGCTGCGGTAGGTGTCGACCGGCAGCCGCTTGACATAACCGAACATCGTACGGGTGACGATACAGTCCTCGACCGGAATCAACGCCTCTACGTCGACCTCACCGGAGACGTTCTCAATAGCGGTTCGGCGCTCATCGCCGTATTTGGCTTTAATGGCGCCCAGTTCTTCCTTGACAATGGCCGTCACGCGGTCGCGGTTGGCCAGAATATCTTTATAATCGGCGATTTTAGCTTCCAATTCCGCCGTCTCCGCTTCAATCTTGCTCCGTTCAAGTCCGGTCAGCTGTCCCAGGCGCATTGCCACAATGGCATCTGCCTGAGCATCATCAAAGTTAAACCGCTCCATCAGCCGCTGTTTACCCTCTGCGACGTTCGGAGAGCTCTTTAAAATGGCGATGACCTCATCGATGTTGCCGAGTGCGGTCAGCAGTGCTTCGAGGATATGAATACGCTCTTCGGCTTTGCGCAGGTCATACCGCGTGCGGCGAGTGATGATCTCAATCTGGAAATCGAGGTAATTTTGCAGCATCTCTTTCAACGTCAGAATCCGCGGAACGCCGTTGACAAGCGCCAGCATAATCACGCCGACCGTGTCTTGCAGCTGGCTGTAGGAATACAATCTGTTCAGCACGATCTCGGGCGAGGCGTCACGTTTGACGTCGATGATAATCTTCATGCCCTTTTTGTCCGAGGCGTCGACAAGACCCGAAAGCCCTTCGATGCGCTTTGATTTGTGCAGTTCGGCGATGCTCTCGACCAGGCGGCTCTTGTTGACCATATAGGGAATTTCGCTGATGATGATCTGGCTCTTGTTGCCCTTTTCGACGATCTCGGCCTTGCCGCGCAGGGTGATTTTACCGCGTCCGGTCGCATAGGCCTCTCGAATGCCCGAACGACCCATGATAATACCGCCGGTCGGGAAATCCGGACCCTTGATATACTGCATCAGATCGCCCATCTCGGCCTCGGGATTGTCGATCAGATAATCGATGGCGTCAATGACCTCTATGAGGTTGTGCGGCGGAATATTAGTTGCCATACCGACCGCGATGCCGACTGAGCCGTTGACCAGCAGATTCGGGAACCTGGAGGGCAGGCAGGAGGGTTCGTCCTTGGAGCCGTCGAAGTTCGGCACGAAATCAACGGTCTCTTTCTCGATGTTTTCAAGCATCTGGTTCGACAGCTTGGCCATTCTGGCTTCCGTGTAACGCATCGCCGCAGGCGGGTCTCCGTCGACCGAGCCGAAGTTGCCGTGTCCGTCGATCAGAGGGTAGCGCAGCGAAAAGTCCTGCGCCATTCGCACCAGCGTGTCGTAAATCGCGGCGTCGCCGTGCGGATGGTAATATTTCATGACTTCGCCGACCGTCGCGACCGACTTGGAATAGGGATGGTCAGAGGTCAGATGGGTATCGTACATCGCATAAAGCACGCGTCTGTGCACCGGTTTCAGACCGTCGCGCACATCCGGGAGCGCACGCGCCACAATGACCGACATCGAATAGTCCAAAAAGGACTGTTTCATCTCGGATTGGAGTTCGACCGGTATTGTTTTCGCCGCAGGCATAATTTCACCGTTGGCGGTAATAATCTCATCCTGCTCGTTCAGGGGCTTGTTTTCGTTATTTTCATCCATTGCCATTTACGCTCCTTTCCCTAAATATCCAAATTCTTGACATACTTGGCATTTTTCTCGATAAATTGCCGTCTGGGTTCGACTTTTTCGCCCATCAGCATCGAAAACACCTGATCGGCGGAAACCGCATCGGCGAGTTCGACTTTCAAAATCGTGCGAGTGGCGGGATCCATGGTCGTCTCCCAAAGCTGGTGCGCGTCCATCTCACCGAGGCCTTTGTAACGCTGGACGTCCATTTTACCGCTTTTGACTTCCTGCTCGAATTCTCTCATAATGCGGTCGCGTTCCTCATCGGAGAAGGCGTATTTGATCCGCTTGCCTTTTTGGACCCGGAACAACGGCGGCTGCGCAATATAAATATGCCCCGCGTCAATCAACGGTCTCATATAGCGGAAGAAAAAAGTCAGCAGCAGCGTGCGGATATGACTGCCGTCAACGTCGGCATCGGCCATCAGAATGACCCTGCCGTAACGGAGTTTCTGCAAATCGAAATCGGAACCGACCCCGGTGCCGAGTGCCGTGACCACCGGCATCAGCTTTTCGTTGCCGTATACCCGGTCGATGCGGGCTTTTTCGACGTTCAGCATTTTGCCCCACAGCGGCAGAATCGCCTGCGTATAGGCATCGCGTCCCTGTTTGGCAGAACCGCCGGCCGAATCGCCCTCGACGATAAAAATCTCAGTGTTCTCGTTGTCGCGGTTGATACAGTCGGTCAGCTTGCCGGGCAAAGCGGCGCCGTCCAGCGCAGTCTTGCGCCGTTCGGCCTCACGCGCTTTTCGCGCGGCTTCTCTGGCGCGGGCCGCCATCAGGGATTTGTTGAATACCGCTTTGGCCACCGCCGGATTTTCCTCAAAGTAGGTCGTCAGTTTTGAATATGTCAGGTTGCTGACCAGCGGCGTAATCTCGGTGTTGCCGAGTTTTTGTTTGGTCTGACCCTCAAATTGGGCCTCCTTGACCTTGACGCTGACGACCGCCGTAATACCCTCGCGCACATCCTCGCCCGACAGGTTTTTATCGGAGTCTTTCAACAGCCCGTATTTGCGTCCGTAATCATTAAAAGCGCGGGTCAGCGCAAGTTTGAAACCATTTTCATGCGTGCCGCCTTCAGGTGTGTGAATGTTGTTCGCAAAGGATAATATCGTCTCGTTATAACTCTCCGTATATTGTAGCGCGATCTCAGCCTGATTCCCGTTCTCCTCACAGCAGAAATAGACCACGTCGGGGTGGGTGATTTCGGAATTTTTTAAACTGTTCAGATGCTCGACAAAGCTTTTGATACCGCCCTCGTAGTGCAGCGTATCCGTGCGGATATTGTCGGGATCGCGCTCATCGGTAAAGACGATACGCACACCGGCGTTCAAAAAGGCCTGTTCGCGGAAGCGATTCAGTAAAATTTCATAATCATATTCAATCGTTTCGAAAATCTGCCCGTCCGCTTTGAAAATCTGTTTGGTGCCGGTGCAGTCGCTGGTTCCAATCTCTTTCAGTGTTTCCATCGGCTTTCCGCGCTCGAAGCGTTGGAAATACTTTTTGCCGTCGACGCAGACCTCGAGCTCAAACCATTCGGAGAGGGCGTTGACCACCGAGGCGCCGACGCCGTGCAGACCGCCGGAGAAGCCGTATCCGCCGCCACCGAATTTACCGCCGGCATGCAGCACCGTAAAGACGACGGTCGCCGCCGAAATACCCAGTTTCGGCTGAATACCGACCGGGATGCCGCGTCCGTTATCGACGACACTGATAATGTTACCCGGCAGGATTTTAACGTCGATCTGGGTGCAGAATCCGCCCAGAACCTCGTCGATCGAATTGTCGACGATCTCATAAACCAAATGGTGCAAGCCACGGGGGCCCGTCGACCCGATGTACATACCCGGGCGTTTCCGGACGGCCTCAAGCCCCTCCAGAACTTCTATTTGTTCCGCGCCGTATTTTTCATTGTGCTTTTCGTTGTGCAGTTCATCCATACGTTTTTAACTTCTCCCAAACAAATTCAATATCCGAAAACGGTCTCGCCGCGTTTATAGATCGTAGCCGATGAGATGGGTGAGACGAACAACTGTACGTCGGTTCCGCTCTCGTCGTCGGCCAGAATCACCGACCGCGGCAAGTCGGGGCTGATGGTCAGCACCCGCCCGCTTTTTTGCATTTTTTCAAGGAATAATTTCGTTCCTTTTCCATACGACGCCGTGTCTATGTCGAAGACCCCGATGATCCGGCTGGTTTTGACGTTGACGTCGTTTCCGATGTGCATGAACATTTCTTAACTCCTTTGGCCGCTCTCTTGCGAACAGATCCTTCCTTCACCGTAAAAACCGCTCCTTTCGGCAGCCGCCTCGAAAGTGAAGCGCAGTCGCATCCGGTGATAAAGAGCTGATTCTCACCGAGGTTTGACAAAATATAGTTTTGACGGTTTTTGTCCAGCTCCGACATCACGTCGTCGAGCAAAAACACCGGTTTCTGTCCGATGGCCCGTTCTAAAATCCGTCCCTCGGCCAGTTTCAGGCATAACGCCGCGCTCTTTGACTGCCCCTGCGAAGCAAACTGCCGGGCTTTTTGTCCGTTAATCGTAAGCTCCATATCCTCCCGATGCGGACCTGCGCCGGTAAATCCGTTTCGAATGTCGTCGTCAACGCTCCGACAGAGCGTTTCATACAGCGCCGCGCCATAATTCTCGCCGCTTTCGACCGAACTTTTATAGACGATGTCGAGTTCCTCCCCGCCCGAGATGCTGCGGTAAATCTGAGGCGCTTCTTCCGAGAGCCGGGCGGTGTAGCGGCTCCGTGCGGTATAGACCCTTGCGCCGATCTGTGCAAGGCGTTTGGTATAGGCCTCAAGCGTGTCGGCCAATTCGGAACTGTATCCGGCCTGCAGCCGCTTGAGCAAAAAATTGCGCTGATACAACACTCCGTCATATTCCCTCAACACGGCGGCAAACGCCGGTTTGGTTGAGATAACGGCACTATCCAAAAACGCCCGCCTTGCCTCGGGCGCCTCCCGGATCAGTTCTATATGAACCGGCGAAAAGACTACCGCCGCGAATTTTTCACCCAAATTCGAGATTTTATCGACGTGAATCCCGTTCAGAAAAGCACTGCGCCGTGAAGTCAGCGTCAACGAAAATAAATTAGTCCGTTCACCGGAAAAAATATCGGCTTCGAGCACCGCGTGTTTTTTGCCGAAGGCCACGGTCTCGATCTCTTTGGCCTGTCGAAAACTGCGCTGTCCGCACAGTAGCCAGATACCCTCTAAAATGTTGGTCTTGCCCTGGCCGTTTGCGCCGACAATCAGATTCGTCCCCGGATGGGGAAAAACTTCGGTGTTTTCAAGGTTTCGAAAGTCTGTGAATGCGATCCGCTCAATCCGCACCGCCGACCACCTCGATAGAATCGCCGCCGAAAACGACGGTATCGCCGGGACGGATCTTTTTGCCCTTGATCAGGCAAACTTCCCCATTCACCGTAACTTTCCCGCTCTCGACCGCGTTTTTGGCTTCTCCGCCGGTGGGACAGACGCCGTCAAATTTCAGCAAATCGCAAAGCCGGATGAAATCACCTCGGATTTTTACCTGTTCAGTCCTCATTTTTAGTTCTCACGGGCATCACAAGGAAAGTAAAACTGTCGTCCGCGGGCGGAACCACTTTGATGGCCGCAAAAGTCGTTGTCATCCGCAAAACCACCTCATCACATTCGGCAGCCCTCAGCGCGTCGAGAATATAACTGTTATTGATTCCGACCTCAATGTCATTGCCGGTGATCTCACAGGGAATCCGATCCTGCGCCTTACCGGCCATCGTCACGCACCCAAGTGCTGTGATGTTATCGGCGAACCGAACGACGATGGAATTCTTCGCCCTTTTTGTCGCTTGTGTCTCGACGAGCAGTGAGACTTTTTCAACGCTGTCAATCAGCGCGCGGGTATTGATTTTGACCGCGGTGTTGTAAGTGGTCGGAATGATCGATTTATAATTGATAAATTCACCCTGCGTGATCAGGCGGGTATAGATCTTGCAGCCGTTGATAATAAACGAGGCATGTGTTTTACCAATTGAAAGAGAAACCACATCATTATCACCGAGCAGCCGTAAAATTTCGTTTAACGTCTTACCCGGAATGATGAATTTTCCGTTTTTATCATATCCGATGTTCTCCTTACTGACCGCCATACGGAAACCGTCCAGCGCTACCAGCGTCAAAATCCCGTTTTCAATCTCAAATAAAACACCCTGCTGAACGGGTCTGGCCTCGGTCTGGGAAACCGCATACACGGTTTGACGAATCAGACGGCGCAACACCGACTGCGGCAGCTCAAACGCAAATTCATCAGAGAAAATCGGAAGTTCGGGATACCCATCGGAAGGGAGTCCGAACAGATCAAACTTAGTAAATCCGCTCTCTATTAAAATCATATTGTCTTCGCCGACTGAGATTGTAATCTCTTCTCCGCTCGAACGGCGGACAATCTCCAAAAACGGCGGCGGAATAATTACACTGCCTTCTTCGACAATATCTCCCTCGACGTCACAGACAATTCCGATTGAAAGGTCATATCCTGTCAGCGTGACGGTGCCTTTTTTACCGCAGACCAGCACACCGGTCGTCTCTTTGATCGGCGACTGTGCCGGAACGGCTCTTGAGACCTTAGACAAGGCTTCCAACAATACTTCCTTGCTGCAGATAATTTTCATTTTTATGACCGCCCTTCCGCAGTTAATTTAAAAAATTTATCTTTCAAACGTGCCATCTTAAAAAAACTGAATTAATTTACTTAAATGTATGTTTATATTTTTAGTAGTAGCAGTAGGGGTTATTATCTTTATGAAATTCCGTTTTTGCTTGATCGTTCAGCCCTTTTTCCGTCCTCATCCGACTTTGGAATTTTTTTCGCATTTTTTAATACAGAAAAAAACTTTCCACAATCTTTTTAATTTTATGAAACCGCACTTTTGAAACTTCGATTTTCCTCACTGTTTGCTTTTGATATTTTTAATAATATCTTCAATGGTCTCTGAGAGTTTCTGGTTCTTGCGGATTTCTTTGGCGGTACGGGCAATGGCATAATTGACCGTTGAATAATGTCGGTCGCCGAATTCTGCGCCGATTTCTTTGAGCGAAAGACCGGTGAGTTCGCGGGTAACGTACATGGCGATTTGGCGCACCAGCGAAATCTGGGCGCTCTGTTTTTCGGAGGAGATGTCTTCGGGCGGAATTTGGTAGACGCGGCTGACTTCTTCCTTGATAATATCAACCGTAATCGCAGGGCGGCTGATGTCGCTGATGATGTCGTGGCAGGTCTCGATGGTCAATGAGAGGGTCGGAACCTGCCCGTTCATAATGTATTTTGCCGAGAGTTTTGTGATCACCGCCTGAATCTGACGGATATTGACTTTAATTTTGTCGGCAATATAGTCGACCACGTCATCCGAAAGTTCCAAACTGGCCAGTTCGGCTTTTTTACGGATGATGGCCACACGGGTCTCGTAATCCGGCGCACCGATGTCGGCAAGGCCGAGTTCGAGTCGTGAGCGCAAACGGGAGTCGAGTGATAAAATGTCTTTCGGCGGCCGGTCGGAGGAGAGTACGATCTGTTTTCCGGCGCGGTGCAGATTGTCGAAGGTGGAATAAAACTCGTCCTGCACGGCGGTCTTGTTGGCGATAAATTGAATGTCGTCGACCAGCAGCACATCGCAGGAGCGGTATTTTTTGCGGAAGTCGGGCTGGGAATTGTGGGTGATGGACTCGATAAAGTCGTTAATGAAGTCCTCGCCCTGAACCGCTACGATGTTATAGGACGGAAAATTCTCTGCAATCGTATTTTTAATCGCAGTCAGCAAATGGGTTTTACCCAAACCCGATTCGCCGTAAATTAACAGCGGATTATAGGTTCTGCCCGGCGCTTTGGCCACGGCCTGTGCAGCGGCAAAGGCGAACTTATTCGAGGCAGCGACAACAAAATTTTCAAACGTATATTGTGTATCGAGGGCGCTCTTAACGCTGGCGGCTTCGGGCTCGCCCTGTTCGGAGCGCAACACGACATGGAGTTTAAAACCCATCACTTCTTCGCAGGTGGATTCAATCAGTTTGGTGTAGTTGGTCTCGATGATATTCTTTTGGAAAGTGGAGGGTACCGACAGATGAAGACGGTCTTCCTCGAGAAAGATCGGTTTGATAATTCCGATCCAGGAGTTGAAAGCGACGGTGGAAATTTTCTGTTTGATCATGTTACAGACGGCGTCCCAAACCTGCTGCAAACTCTCCACAAAATCACAACCTTTCCTAACGAAAATTATACCACAAAACCCCGTGAAAATCAAGTTTTCACGGGGTTTTTTCCACATCTGTTTATTGTTTTTTTGATCTTTTGTGTTGTTTTCAAAAATTCTGTTTTTTCTGTTTCAAATCGGTGGGCAAAACAGAATAAAGACGCAGATCGCCGGGGTTTCCGTCTGCGTTTTTAATTTTCGCCCGACCTCTCAAAACACCCTCGAAGACCATTCCGGCTTTCTCCATCACCCTGGCGGAAGCAGTGTTTTCAACATTGCAAACGGCCTCGACGCGAAAGTAACCGACCTCCGAAAGCAGATAATCAAATACCCGTTTCACCGCTTCCGTCATATAACCGTGTCCCTCGGCGCTTTTACAGGTCACATATTCAATCTCTGCCAATCGCCTGAAGTTCTCCGTGTGACTGATCCAAACATATCCGACCGTTTCCGAGGTGCTTTTCTCTTCAATCACCCAAAAGAAATAATCTCCTTCCCGATAGCGTGAAAGGATGTTTTCGACAAAAACCTCCGCTTCCCGGATATTTGCGACACAGTCCCGATCCAAATAGTAAAGGCGTTGCGCGTCACTCAAAATCTCTTTATAATAAGGAGCGGTATCGTCCTTCAAAATTTGCCGTAAGATCAATCTCTCGGTCTCAAGTCGCTTTGTTCCCGTTAAGTTCATTCGATCTCCTAAAAAAACAGAGAGCACAGTTCCTCGGGCGTAATGCCTGTGATATAATCGTCCAAACGAAGCGCCGAAATGCGTTCAAGAAGGGCTTTCCGCTCGTGCAGCGTTCCGTTGATTGCAGTGCAGAGTTCACTTGTCGGGCATTTGAGCAAAAAGTCACCGCCGATTTTCAAACTCGAAATGCGTCCGTCGTCGCAGTCGAAACCGACCGTAACTTCCCCGCAGGAAAACCGCCCTTCGTTAAAGAACTTATAGGCGGGATTTTCACCGTAGGTCCAAAGACGGGCGGAATATTTTTCGCGGCGAAGCGCCGAAATGTACCCGGGCGCCGATTTTCCGAGAACACCCGTCTCACAGCCCGATTGAATGAAAAACGATGAAAGACCCTCAAAAAATTGGTCTGTGGTCATATCGGTTTTGAGCAGAGGACGCAGATTGGTCACCCGGCTGCGAACCGAGTCAATCCCTTTTCCGGTGAATTTTTTCGGGTCGGGCGACAAAACATTCGAGAGCACCGAGAGATCGGTGTCGAACAAAAGTGTGCCGTGGTGCAGAATGCGGTTTTTACGCACGGCCTGCGCATTGCCCGAGAACTTCATGCCGTCGACAAGGATGTCGTTGCGGCCGCCGACTTCGGCCTTGACGCCGAGGGTGGCCAGATAACCGACAACGGGCTCACAGAATTTTTTCATATCCGACAAGTCGCCGTCATGATAGGGGGTGATGAACGAGAAGTTGACGTTGCCCAGGTCGTGGTAAACCGCGCCTCCGCCGGTTTGCCGCCGCACAAGACTAATATCCCGTTGCTCAAGGGCCGTAAAGTTAATCTCCTTGTAGACATTCTGGTTGCAGCCGACGACAACGGTGGGGCGGTTTTGCCACAGCAGCACAAACTCTCCTTGCATCTCGGTGAGAAAATACTCCTCAAACGCGAGGTTATAGGCGGGGTCGGTGTTTCGGTTGACAATCAGTTTCACGGTGTTGGTGCTCCTTTCAATTAATGGCATTTTCCTTAATATCACACCCAGAATATAGTATCCCTGATTTCAGCCAAAAGCGCGAATAAAGAATCTTTACTCGCGCTTTTGGGATATATACTTGTGTGGCGTCGCTTTAAACCGACGTTTTTGAGAATGCGGTTACCGCAGTAAACGCATTGCGTCCGCTTACCGAACGCTCTTGCAGAGTGCAAAATAGGAGGGGAAGAATTTTACGTAAGAGAAATTCTTCTTGAGCGGTTACCGCAGTAAACGCTTTTAGACCCCTTTCTTTGCCCTGCGGATTTCCTCACCCGTAGTCAGGTTGGTCTTCGGGGTATAGCCAGCGATCGGCATAATCTTTTCGTGAATCGCATCGATGATCCAATCGGCCTGCGGGAAGAAGTCCGCGTCGAATTCGAACGGCGGGGTAATCCAATTGCGTGCGCCTACGACGACCGGCGGCGCATCGAGGTAATCGAACGCCATCTCGCTGATGTTGCGTGCCAGGTCGTTGAGGAAACTGCCGCGTGCGCAGGCATCGGACGAGAGTACGAGCTTGCCGGTCTTCTTGACCGATTCCAGCACCGGCTCGTAGTCGAACGGTACGATCGAACGCGCGTCGATGACTTCCGCCGAGATGCCGTATTTCTCTTCAAGTTCTTTCGCGGCATCCATCACGCGGTATAATGTCGCGCCGATGGACAAAATCGTGATGTCGGAACCGGCCTTTTTGATATCCGGTTTTCCGAGTTCGATTTCATAACTCTCCTTGGGAACGCCGCCGGCGTGGAACTTTTCGGGCATGTCATAGATGCGCTGGCTCTCGAAGAAGACAACCGGATCGGTGCCGTTCAGCGCAGCGGCCATCAGGCCTTTTGCGTCGTACGGGGTCGCCGGGAACACGACTTTGAGGCCGGGGATGTGCGCGGCCAGCGCCACCCAGTCCTGGGAGTGCTGTGCGCCGTATTTGCTGCCGATGGACACGCGCAGCACGACCGGCATCTTCAAAATGCCCGCGCTCATCGCCTGCCATTTGGCCAGTTGGTTGAAAATTTCGTCTCCGGCGCGGCCCATAAAGTCGGCGTACATCAATTCGACGATTACGCGGCCGCCGGACAGGGCATAACCCACCGCCGAGCCGACGATTGCGGCTTCGGAGATCGGGGAGTTGAATAAGCGGTGATAGGGCAGGGCCTCGGTCAGACCGCGGTAGACGGCAAACGCACCGCCCCAGTCGCGGACGTCCTCACCGTAGGAAATCAGGGTCGGGTCTTCGTAATACTTGTCCAAAATCGCCTCGAACAGACCGTCGCGCAGACCGAACTGTTTGGTCTTGGAGACCGGCTGGCCGTTGGCGTCGAGGTAGAAACGCTCTTTGGTCGCCAGCGACTTAACGCGCGGGTTTTCCTCTTTGGGCAGCAGCACGTCGGGTTTGCGGGTGGTGTCCATCGACGGGACGTGCAGGTTCGAGAACATCAGTTTTTCGATGGTGTCAGGTTGATTTGCCATGTCGATATACGGGCTG
This sequence comes from Oscillospiraceae bacterium, assembly GCA_035380125.1. Lineage (NCBI taxonomy): Bacteria > Bacillati > Bacillota > Clostridia > Eubacteriales > Oscillospiraceae > Oscillospiraceae bacterium. The sequence goes on along the minus strand of DAOSWV010000009.1, from coordinate 52,397 downwards.
ACGGCGGGATCGGCGGCGAGCTTGCAGATTTTCATCGTGCGCTCTTTGATGTCGGCCCAGATCTCGTCGAACGCGCTGTCGGGCGCGACGCCGGCGTCAACCAGGTCTTTGCGCCAGGTCACGCAGGGGTCTTCGGCGACCCAGCAGTCGAGTTCTTCTTTGGTGCGGTAGGAGCCGCTGTCGGACGGCGAATGGCCGCTGGTGCGGTAGGTGATCACGTCGAGCATAACCGGACCCTTGCCCTCGTGTAAAAGCTTCAGTTTGCGCTTCATCGCGTCGATCACGGCCAGCGGATTGTAGCCGTCCACACGCTCGGAATAGAGCTGTGTCGGGGAAACCCCTGCGCCGACTCTTGCGACGAAGTCATACGCCATTGTCTCGCCGCGGGTCTGACCGCCCATGCCGTAGCCGTTGTCGAAGATGTTAAACAGAATCGGCAGGCCGCCTTTTTTCTCCCAGAGTTGGGTGAACTGATCCATCGCCGCAAAGTTCAGCGATTCGAGCACCGGACCGCAGCCGAGTGATCCGTCGCCGATGTTGGCAACGACGATGCCTTTTTTATCGTTGCATTTTTTATAAAGAGCCGAACCGAGTGCGATGGGGCCCGAGCCGCCGACAATGGCGTTGTTCGGGTAGATGCCGAACGGCAGGAAGAACGCGTGCATCGAGCCGCCGAGACCGTGATGGAAGCCGTTTTGGCGGGCAAAAATCTCAGCCAGTGCGCCGTAGATCAAAAAGTCGGTGGCCAGTTCCTTGACGGATTTGGTCTTCTGATGACCCTGAATCGCTTTCAGCGTCTTGCCGCCGAGGAAGTTTTCCATAATCTCCATCAGCTCGTCGTCGGAGAGTTGGTGAATCGACGAAAGGCCTTTAGCCAAAATCTCAGAGTGGGAGCGGTGGGAACCGAAGGCGTAGTCGTCCGTGGTCAGCAGATAGGCCTGTCCGACAGCGGCGGCTTCCTGTCCGAGCGACAGATGCGCCGGACCGGGGTAGGACTGCTTGAAGCCGTTGTATTCGCCCTGCGTTTTAATCGAAAACAGCATGCTCTCGAATTCGCGCAGGGTGCAGATGTCGGTATAAATCTGCATCAGCTTTTTGTCCGAGAAGTTCTTGCGTTCCTCGGAAACGGTTTTCTTATAGGCGTTCACCGGGATATCGGTAAAGGTGATCTTTCCGGGCTTGCGGATGAATTTGGGGTCGATGAATTCGCATTTCGGCATGGGGTGTTATCCTTCTTTCTTATGGTTGCGGTAAGGGTATATCGTATTATACCATTTTCTTTTAAAATCGTCAAAAATAAACAGTAGGGGCGATTCGTAATCGCCCGTATGAAAAGCGTTCTACGAAAAGGCAGCGGAATAAAGCGAAATAATTAGAACCGTATCCTTTCTGTCTTCTAACTTCTCACTTCTGTGGTCTTAAAGCTCAAACAGGACTTCACGCACGATCTCGCTGACCGTGGGGTGCGGAAAAACCAGCTCCTTAAGGGTTTCGATTTTCATACCCGACTCGATCATCTGAGCCGCGCCGTAGATAATTTCGGAGCAGTAGCTGCCGATCATATGCACACCGAGCAGTTTATTGGTTTTGGCGTCGGCGATGATTTTGCAAATACCGTCTCCGCCGCCTTCGGCCAGATACCGGCCGCTGTAGATCATCGGCAGTTTGGCGGTTTTGACCGTAAAGCCCTTTTGCTTTGCACTCTCTTCGGTCTCGCCGACACAGCCGACCTCGGGATTGGTGTAAATGACCGACGCAATCGCGCCGTAACGCATGGTGTCTTTTTTGCCGAGAATGTGGTTGACGGCGACTTCAGCCTCACGGTAAGCCGTGTGCGCCAGCATCAGTTTTCCGTTGATATCGCCGACCGCATACACATCCGGGACGTTGGTCAGCAGATGGTCGTCGGTCTTGACCGCGCCGCGTTCCATATAAACGCCGATGGCTTCAAGCCCCAAACCGGCGCTCGAAGGCCGTCTGCCGATCGACATCAGCGCATAATCGCAGGCAAGCGTTTGGGCTTTACCCTCTGGGTCGGTATAAGAGACGCTGCCTTTTTCAAAACCTGTAACCTTGCAGCCCAGTTTAAAGTCCACGCCCTTTTTGGCGTAGTTTTTCTGTAAAATCGTCGAGATTTCGTCGTCGGTCGGACCCGCGATCTTGTTGAGCATCTCAATCACGGTGACTTTGGAGCCGACCGAGCAGAAATAACTCGCCATCTCAAGCCCGATGACCCCTCCGCCGATAATGGCCAGCGCCTTCGGTATTTCGCGCAGTGCCAAAATCTCACGGTTGGTCATCACGTACCCGGCGGCAAGACCCTCTTTTGCACCCGGAATCGGCGGCACAACGGCCTCCGAACCCGCCGCGATAATCAGCTTTTTACCGGTATAGGATTTCCCGTCCGCTTCAACTTCAAACCCGTCGGCGGTTTTGCCTTTGATGACGGCAGCCGCATTTACCACGGTGACGTGATTTTTCTTCATGGTTGCGCCGACGCCGGAAACAAGCGTCTTGACAACGCCGTCTTTGCGGTCAATCACGGTGTTTTGGTCAATCGTTGCGCCTTTTACGGTCACACCGTAGGCCGACGCGTGGTTTGCGTAGTCGAAGACCTTCGCCGAATACAATAACGCTTTCGACGGGATGCAGCCCTCGTTCAGGCACACGCCGCCCAAGGAGCGTTTTTCAAACAGCGCCACTTTTAAACCGGCATGTCCGGCCCGTTCAGCGGCCAAATAGCCGCCCGGACCTCCGCCGATGACAATCAGATCAAATAAATCCATTTAAAAACCTTCTTCAATAAATTCCCCTCTGCATGGCGTCGCTATGCTGCTCTGTGGACGGCTTTGACGCCTTAGGGGTTGGCCGCGAAGCGGACAGGGTGGTTCATCGTAGGGGCGACCCCATGTGGTCGCCCGCTATGTCATCCTGAGCGCAGCGCGGGACGCGCGTAGTCGAAGGATCTCGGTACCACTGAGCCTCCGAAAAACGCTTACATCGCCAGCAGCGCGTTGAAATTCTCCAAATTCCTGCACAGTTCCTGCATAAATCTCGATGCCGGCGCGCCGTCGACCGCTCTGTGGTCGTAGGTCAGCGAAAGCCCCATCGCCTGATAATAGACCGGTTGGCCGTTGACCAGTTTTACCTTGGTCTGGAGGTTGCAGACGCCGATGATGCAGGTCTGCGGCGGGTTGATGATCGGGGTGAACATCTCCACGCCTAACGAACCGAGGTTGGAGACGGTGAAGGTGCCGCCCGAGAGTTTGTCCGGGCTGATGCTGCCGCCCTGCGCCTCTTTGGCCAGTGCTTTGGACTGCTTTGCAATATCGGCAAGCGACAGGGTGTCGGCGTTAAAAATCGTCGGCACCAGCAGACCGCGTTCGGTGTCGACCGCCATGCCGAGATTGACGTGTTTGAACAGGCGAATCGAGTCACCCATCATGTGTGCGTTGCAGTAGGGATGGTTTTTGACCGTGCGCGAAACCGCATACATCACGATGTCGTTCAGGGTGATATTCGGCAGGCCCAGTGTTTCGGCCGAGGCCTTGAGCTTGGCGCGCAGCGCCATGATCTCGGTCGCGTCGAAGCTGAAATGGTGGGTCAGCTGTGCCATCGAAGACAGCGAGTTGACCATGGCCTTGGCAATCGAACGGCGTACGCCGGAGAGCTTGACGTCTTCAAATTCCGCAGCAGGAGCAGATGCAGCAGGAGTCGGCGCAGCAGCCGGTGCAGTTGTCGCAGTTTCTTTCGCAAACGTATTGACCGAAGCCAGATCACGCTCGATAATTCTGCCTTCCGGACCCGACGGGGTCACGGTTCCGAGATCAATGCCCAACCGTTCCGCAGCCGCTTTTGCGCGCGGAGAGACCTTGAGTTCGCCGCCTGCCGCAGCAACGGTCTGAACCGGTTCGGGTTTCACGTCGGACACCTGAACCGTCGCCGTCTCGGGAGTCGAGGTAGCAACAACAGTTGCCGTTGCTGCGGTTTCCCCCTCTTTTTGGGGCGCCAAAGCCGCAAAATCCTCACCGGGTTTGCCGATCGCACAGACATTGGTCAAAACGGCGACTTCATCTCCGTCCGCAAAAAACTGCGCAAGCATCGTGCCGGATTCGGTGGATTCGCACTCGAACGATGCCTTGTCGGTCTCGTACGCAAACAGCACGTCACCGACCTTAACCTCGTCGCCGACTTTCTTTTTCCACTCGGTGAGAATGCACGATTCCACCGTAATGCCCTGCTTGGGCATCAAAATTCCGATTGCCATGTAATAACCTCTTTTCAATATTCTCACAATGTAGGGGCGGATAATATCCGCCCGAATAAATCGATACTACCGCAACGGGCGGATGATATCCGCCCCTACAGAGAAACGCAACGCAGTTCTCCCGAAGAATTTCCCTTACGTGAAAGTCTTCCCCAGCCAATTTAAATCTCAGGCGCCTCCGCCAACAACACCTTTTCGGCTTCGGCGCACCACAGTCCGTTGTTTTTTGCCACGATGTCGGCGAGTTTCTTGCTCAGCGGATCGGTTTTGCCCAACTCGGGCAGATCGGCAATCGCGGTCAGCGGGTAGCTGATGTGGGTGTAGATCAGTTTCTTGCCGCCCTTGATTTCGGGCAGGTGCAGTGTGGTTTCGGGCGCCGCATTCAGACCGCCGAAATGAGTGATCATAGCCGACGGATTCAACAGACCTTTTTCCATCATCGCAAGAGCTTCACGCATGTCGTCGGTGTTGCCGCCGCTGTTGCCTGCGACGTGGGTATAAAGATAATGGACATTGTAGAAATTGAACTGCGCGCGGAACTCGGGATTGGTCGGGCCCGCGAAAAAGTTCAGGCAGCCATCGTGTCCGAGGATTTTATCGGCCTGTTCGACGACCGAGGCCACCGGCGCGTAGACGTATACGTCGTTATATCCGGTGCCGCCGGAGAGCTCGCGCAGAGCAGCGACCGGGTCCTCAACTTTTCCGGTATTCAGGTAAATCAGCTTTACACCGTTTTTCGCGGCTTCTTCTTCGCTGTACAAAGATTTTGCACGCGCAAGGCGGGCGTCGTCGATGTCGGTGACGACCAAAAGAGACGGTTTGCGGTCGCAGTGCAGGGCATAGTCGATCGCGCCGAGGCCCATCGGGCCGACGCCGGCGAGCAGCGCCATCTTGCCGTTCTTTATAATGCCCATTTTATGCTCGTACACACCGTTCTGCGTATGATAGTTGACATGGAAACCGCCGACGATGCAGCTGACAGGCTCGGCAAGCGAGCCGAAAAAGAACGCCTCACCGCCGTAAGAAAGCAGGCAGTCCTGCTCCATCACGCTGGCGGGAATGACGACGTAGGTCGCGTCGCCGCCGATATATTGAAACGAATAACCGGGTGCCAGATAGGGATTTTCCGGCAGATTCAGCGCGGGCTGAAGGACAAATTTCTGTCCGGCTTTGAATTTTCCGGCCCATTTCTTGCCGATCTCGACCAACTCGCCGCAGAATTCATGCCCGATGATGATCGGATTCTTGTCGACGTCGTTGGGGACGCGCTTGTGGTCGGCGCCCTGCATAGCCGCCTTATAAGACGACATGCAGACGCTGTCGGAGACGATTTTGGCTAAAATCTCGTCTTCCTTGATCGGCGGAAGCTCGAATTCTTCGACCCGCAGATCGTTTTTGCCGTAAAGGCGCATGGCTTTGGTTTTCATGGTAATTTACGCTCCTTATAATGGTGATGTAGGGAACGGTCTTGACCGTTCCGTCGCGGGATTTTTTGACTTAGAAGATTGATTAAAGAAACGGTTGATTTTTTTATGCGGAACGGTCAAGACCGTTCCCTACACATAGCCGCAAACGCTTTTACACGTTCCGCCATCTTCGGGTATTTTTCCGCCGTCTGCGGAGAGGTGAACGAGTCGGCCGGATTTTTGGCGGCGGCGCGTTCATGTCCGATCAGCGCCCAGGTCGCCTCGTAAAGATGTGCGTATTCGGGTTTTGAGAGCGCGGGGCAGATAAAGCTTTGACGCGGGGAGTTGATGTCCTCGCCGCTGATCTGGAAGAAGTTGTGCTTATCGCATAACGCCATCACGCGCGAAAGCTGTTCGGAGGTGTTGCGCGACGGCATATAGGTGATCGCGTCAAACCCCGTGTATTTCAGATAGTCGAATAAATCGTCGAGATAATCGTCCTCGTATTTGGCGGTCTGTTTGTCGCCCGTAACCGAGCTGCCGACGTCGCCGAGATAGGCGTAGGCCGAAATCGCACCGATGGAGCGGACAAATTCGATAAACTTGCGCGGTTCGGGCAGTTCGGCTTTGGCCGGAATATAAAAATCTTTGACCAGATACGCCTTTAAAAGTCCGAGCAGGTCGTATTCATAAAAGGGGTTATCGACGTCGGAAAGCTGCGCTTTCACCTTGTCGCTGCACTGCACACCCAGTTTGTCCGATAAAAACGGAACCACGTCGCCGCGTTTGCCGAATCGCTCGACAAGCGCCATGGAGACCGCGAACAGCAGATGGCGCTCGGTGATGCTGCCGCCCTCTTTGAATCTGGAAAGCGGCGCGACGTCTTTATCGAAATCGATGAAGATGTCGGCGGGCGCAAGCAGTTCGTTCAGCCGTACGACCATAGCCTGATTGCGAATGTTGCGTGCGGCGCGGATCGGACCCAAAAACGCCTCGGCCTGAGCGGTACGGTTTTTCGGAATGCCGTGGCAGGCGACGTAGGCGACGCCGTTTTGGTCGGGGTTGTTGACGCGGCGGTCTCCGAACGGGGAGTCCGCCAGATTGACACGCACCTCAAAGCCGCTCGTAACCGGCATTTTGCACAGGTCACCGGCGACATAAAACTCGTCAATACCGCTGACCGAGTCGTGATCCATAATGCCCGCGGTCTGAAGTCCGGCTGCCCGGGCGTACCAAATCGCCCCGGTCGGGTAGTAGGGCGAAAAGCTGAATTTGGTGTGGATGTGGTTGTTGACAAAGTGTCCCGTCTCCGGCGCTTTCATCGCACCGGACCGTTCCAGTTCGAGAAGCGTCGCCAGCGCGGTCAGGCGCACGACCCGTTTCTCATCGGAAAGTTGTTTGAGTTGAAGCATTTTATTACCTTTCTGATTTCATTCGGAAAATACATGAACGAATAAAAAACCATAACGAATCTTCGGTTTGATATATCCCTAAGGGCAAACCTACCCTTTCTCTCGAAAACCGATAAACAGTGGGTTTTGTATCGGTGCTCAAATCACAAACCCGGATGACATATTCTGAATTCTCCTCTGAAAATGCGATTAATTTATCGCCGAAAAGATCAATGACCGGTTCGTAATCCTCCTCAAATTTTTTTGAGAACCAATTTAAATCGGAAATTTCTCCGGTTACCGCATCATAGACATACGGCCCATATGAAGTATACCACTCATAGGCGTCTGCGGCAAGTATAACCTTATTATTTCCTACTGCAATTGGCCAAATATCAGCCGCGTTTTCGTGAGAAAAGACGGTGTTGGTTCTTGTCGCTATATCATAAATACCGCAATTTATCCACCATTCGTAACCATAGCTCATATAAATAAAAGCGGAGTCGTTCACGCGATAATAAAAATAATAAGTGCAGATATCCGAAGAAGCGTTCTCTGTATAGGGGGTACCATCGAACAAAATAACAGTTTTTCCGTTTTGTTCAAGCAAAAGATCACCATCATCATTTTCTCGAATTGCTGCAGTTTCAGAGAGACGGTATAAGTCCTTTTCACTGTCCGGCGTAGGTGGTAGCTGCGAAACTCCGGTTTCAGTAGCATGGAAATAGATATTTCCTTGTTCATTCTTGCGTTTAATAATGATACCCTCATCATCCATTGAATTAATTCTGTCATCGTAAAAAGAAAAATGGTATTCATAAAGAAACCGAAAATCAGGCAAAGAAAAGGTTTGTAAAATCAAATCCGTTTTGCCGGTGAGCCAGTAACAGGGTTCCATACCAAAAAAGTAAATGGTATCCTTTACGATAAATTTATCTGTAATATGGAGATTCGTAAAATCGGCAGAATAAATAATTTCTATATTTTCTGGTAAGGTTTCCGGTATTACAGGTCTTTTAAGCTCTAAGCATTCATATCCTGAAATTTTCTTTAAAAACTCTGCCAAATCCCTGGCATTGTCAATTTGCCGCGTTTGACTGGTGACAAAGCCCAAAAGTGATTGCTTATAGAAATCAATTTTTTTCATTACAACCTGTAAATAAAAACTATAACCCCCGCTTTCATCCGGTGACAGCTCTTTAAGAGCTGTTTTGGTATGAAACTCAATATAGTAGACGAAGAGTGTAAATTCGGCGTCACAATTATTATAATCATATGGACTATATGATTCCAAAGCTTTATATTCACAGCTGATATTGTACGGAGAATAATTCTTATAATTATCTTTAATAAACATTAATGACCATTCATTTGAGGCATATGCGGCATCATGATTTATTATCATCTCGTTTTCCTTAAGATATTTTCTCGTATAAACGATATTGATAATATTTGCATCCTCAAATCGATCCAGCGGGACATATTCAACCGAAGAGGTTGATTCGCTCGATATCATCGAACTTCCCTCCGAAACCGCCGATTCAACCTCGTTGCTTTGCGCCTGTCCCGCACACCCGAATAACCCGGCAAACAACGCGAGCGCCAAAACCAGCGAAACAACCTTTTTTCTTTTAATCATATTAATTCGTTACCTCTCTATCGGAATTCGCAGGAGATAATCCGCCGGGAAATCATAGACCGAATTAAACCAAATATAATTCTCAGTGGTATATAACCCGCTGTTGTAGTGGGAATAATTCAATGCATATTCTTGGCTAGAGAAAATACCGAATTGCACGATCTGTGTTTTTAAAGAAAGATTGTAAAAACAAAGGGTTGAAACAGGATCATTCTTTATAAAAATCACAAGAGTATTTCCGAGAACATAGAAAAGCGGGTTTATCATGGTCTCATCGGGCTGGATATTCAGCAAAGCCAAATCAATCAGTTCCCCGGATAACTCATCGTATAAATAGGGTCCGTATGACTCATATTCGGGACCACACCAGGTATCTGCAACTAAAATCGCTTTACCGTCGTTATAGGCCTCGATGTCCAACAACGGGGCATTTTCGTGTGTGAAAACCGTCTTTTCACCGGTTTCTATGTCATAGATACCGCATTCAACGAGCCACTCATAGCCCATTAATTCGTAAATAAACCGCGTATCGCTGATTCGGTGTATAAATCTGTAACCCTCGCTGTCAACGCTATCTTCATCAATACCTTCAAGAAGAAGTTTTTGTTTACCGTTTTGTTCAAGATAGAGACAATTCTTTTCCTCAACGATAAAAGCGGAATCAGACAGCCTATATCTTGCAATCGGTTTCGGTATTTCCGAAACACCGGTCTTTTCAGGGATAAAATATTTATAATTCTCATTGCCAAGTTTTTGCTCTAAAACGAGCGTTCCGTTGATTTTATAAAACTCCGCATGACCGCCGGCCGGGTAGGTGCCAGAAGGATAAGAAAAGGTCTTTTGGTAAAGCAGCTGAAGATCATCAGCATTGAATACCATCAACACTTTTTCATTTTGAACTTCGGGATCCACTGCTAAAACCGCCAATAAATCGCCGGGGAAGAACGTAAAATCATCAACCTTCAACCCGCCGGTTAACGAGTGTAAATTCACAACCGAAAGTCCGGTAGCTTCGTCCACAATGGTTTCGGTAAAGTCATAGCCCAGAGAATCCAATTTAACAAATTTCATCGGTTCGGGAACAATAAAGTCGGTGTCTTTATAACGAGGTACATCTTTTATAAAATCGTACAATTCCAGCGGCTCGATGATCTGTCGTTCTTGATTGGTCACAAATCCGATCAGCGTAAAAGGCCCTTTATAGTAAATTTCGCTCGTTTTTATCACCATTTGAAAACTGATCTCATAGCTGCCGTCGTCATATTCCAACCCCACCGGTTCAATATCGGATTTAAATTCGGTGACACAATTCAAAGTTGTAAAATATTCTTTTTCGCCGGTTATTGTATCAAGTGTAAAAAATTGCTCTGAAAAAGTGGTAGCCCAACGTGACGAAAAAGAATTGTAGTTCCCAATGATAAACAAATCGATCCAATCTAAAATCGTCGAACTATAACCATAAGACGAAGTCACGGGATTTTCAGAAAGAGACATCCTTGTGTATACGGTGTTTATAATCGACCCTTCTCCAAACCAACCGCTTTCCTGCCCGGACGATTTCGGAGGATACTGCAATTCCCGATATGCGGGTATCATGCTCAGAAAATCCACTGCATCCGAGGGGGTTTTTATTTGATCTGTCCGGCTGGTGACATACCCTAAAAGTTTTGTACAGTCATCACTTTGTTCCATAACGAGCTGAATCTCAAAGCTGTAATAACCCTTTTCGTCTAAGGGCAGTCCTTCATAAGGAATTAAGGTCTTAAACCGAACCGAATAAGTTTCGGTTATAAATCGGTGTAATTCCCGACCGTTGAGAAATGAAAATTTGAGCACGGGATTATCCTTATTGAAAGCAGATGTTGCGGTGATAGAATAAGGGGAATAGGCCTGAAAATTGCTGCTGACAAATTTTATCGTCCAATACTCGGATTCGGCGGATTTTGCGGAAACCACAGTTTGCGCAAGTTTTTCCCGCGTGCATTCGGTATTGATAATATTTTCGTCCTCAAATCGATCCAGCGGGACATATTCAACCGAAGAGGTTGATTCGCCGGATGTAATTTCACTTGAAACCGCCGATTCAATCTCACCACTCTGAATTTGCTCCGCACATCCGAATAACCCGGCAAACAAAGCGAGCGCCAAAACCACCGAAGCAATCTTTTTGAAATTCGACATATAATACGTCACCTCTCAATCGGAAAACGGAAAAGATAATAATTCGAATATTCCGAAGAAAACCAAAAATAATTCTCGGTTGCACAAAAAGAATATGCTTCCAAGTAATTGTTTTGGGTTTGTATAAACGGAATATTCAGAATCTCTGTTTGAGTGGTCAAATCAAAAATGCGAAACGAATCCAGAGGATAATCCTCAATTACAACCGCAAGCAGATTTCCGGAAAGGGCAAAGGATGAATAATAGCCATCGGAATAAGTTCCATCGAGCCAATGCAAGTCGGTTAATTCCCCTGTGGACTCATCATACAAATAAGGCCCAATTGAGAGAAAATAGCTCCAGTCATCGGGAATCAATATTGCTTTTCCGTCTGTATAAGCTTTTATATATAAGCGAGGGGCGTCTTTATGCGTAAAAACAGTGGCCTCTCCGGTTGCGATGTCAAAAACTCCACATTCATTGAACCATTCATAACCGTTGTTTTTATAGATGAACCGCGTGTTATTAATCCGGCAATAATAAAAATAACAATTCCATGTCGTATCATCGTCGTCATCTTCGGGATAAATGCCTTCAAGGAGGATTTCCCTTTTACCGTTTTGTTCTAAAACAAGATTGTTTTTCTCTTCGATAATATAAGCATTATATGACAACCGATATCTGGTAAACCGATCCTGTGCAAATTCCGATAGGCCTGACTGCGTAATCGTATAATAATGATCGGCACCATCGATTTCAAGCCGTAAAATTGTTTCTTGGTTGATTTTTTGTATCGATAAATAATTCGGATTAGAGTCTTCAATCGCTATTTCGTATAAAAACTCCATTTCCTCTGCGGCGAAAACCATGATTTTCTTTTGCTCATTTGCATCGGAAACCAAAACCGCTAAAACGTTGTCGGGGAAATAATGCAAATCGCGAATTTTCAAATCTCCGACAAATGCGGATAAATTAATCACCGAAAGGCCGGATTCGCCGATGGACTTTTCAATAAAATCCGTACCGAGAGTATTTAGATCAATCGGATCCGGCGAGTCAAGAAAAGAAAATACTGTTGACTCATAGCCCGGAACTCCCGATATAAAATCGACAAGCTCAGAAGAATTTTCAACACTTTTATCTTGGTTGGTCACAAACCCGATTAATGAATATTGATCGCTATCGTTTTTCATCACAACTTGTAAATGAAAATGAGGGTTTGGCCAAGATAAACCCGATTCTCTCAAATCCAATTTTGTGTTAAAATTGATAGTATAATAAATAATTGCAAAGCATTTTTTATCTCCAGATACGGTGTATAAAATATAAATTTCATCCCAATAGAATCTGTATTTGATTGTGATATCGTACGGTTCAAAATCCTTATAATTTTCTTCAACAAACAAAGCGGCCCATTTCTTCGATGCTTCCATACCGCCCTCCGTTGAAGTCAAAGGATTATTTGCAAGAGCTTCTCTGGTAAACACGGTATTGATAATTCGACTGTCCTCGAATCCGTCTTCGGAGATATATGACTCCGAAACGGATTCGCTTGTTTCCGAGAGCGGTTCGCTTGAGGAAACCGCACTCAAAACAGATGAGTTCGTTGAGCTTACCGCCGAACTCTCATCCGAAACCGCCGATTCAATCTCACTGCTCTGAATTTGTTCCGCACACCCGGACAGCCCGGCAAACAACGCGAGCGCCAAAACCAGCGAAACAATCCGTTTCCCCTTAACCATAGCAATGGTTCCCTTTCAATCACCGATTTCCCGTTTTCCGACAAATGTAAACCTAATATTCCCATCATAACACAAAAAACCGCACCGACGCAAGACCTGCCTTGAAGTTTCAGGCGAGGTTCGCGACGGTGCGGACAAATTTTTTGGGATATCGGTGATAAGAGATCGAAGGTTGGAACAGCTTCCAACGCCTAATGTCTTACCATGAGCTTTTAATGCAGCATTTCCTGACCGCCGGTGACGGGAACGGCCTGACCGGTCTCGTATTCCTGTTCCATGATGTAGAGGATGGCGCGCACGACGTCTTTCACCAGACAGCCGCGTCCGAGCGGTACCTTAGATTCGTAGGACTTTTTCACGTCTTCCACGGTCTTCGCGCCGGGCACTTTCCCCGCCGCCAGATACTGCACGAATAACCCCTTAACGGGATCGGTCCAAAGCGGCCCGTCGAGGAAGTTGCCGGGGCAGATGGCGTTGACCTTGATGCGTTCGGGGGCAAGTTCGAGCGCGAAGCTCTGCACCAGTCCGAGACCGCCGAACTTGGAACCCGCGTAAGCAAAGTTTTTATTCGAGCCGGTGAGTCCGGATTTGGAGTTAATTTGTATAATATCTGCCATTTTATACGATGCGTATTTATTTGTGGCTTTCATGACCTTGGAAGCGTACTTGGAACACAGGAAAAACGCCGTGTAGTTGATTTTGGTGCTGAGCTCAAAGTTGGCCAGCGTCATCTCGTCGAGCGAACCCGCCCGCACGATGCCCGCGTTAGAAACCAGCGCATCGAGACCGCCGTATTCGCACACGGTCTTGTAAATCATCTCACGCACGCTGTCCTCGTCGCCGACGTTGGCCGAGATGCCGATGGCGGTACCCGCGCCGTAATTTTGGCAGAGTTCTTCCGCGACTTCGCAGGCACCCTCGTAGTTGAGGTCGGCCACCGCGATCACCGCGCCTTCTTTGGCCAAATCCTCGGCGATACCCTTGCCGAATCCCTGCGCGCTGCCGGTCACGAGCACGATTTTATTCTGTGCGCGTTTTTGCTGCGCTCCGGAAAACGCCACGCTCTTGCGGTAACGCTCGACTTCCCAGCCGCTGATGGCGAGAATCAGTTCCTCGGGCAGGGGTTTTCCGCCGCCGAAATTCTCGGCGAACACCGCGACCTTGATGGCGTCTTTGAAGACCGCCGCCGCAATGTCGGCCTCTTTTTTGGTCGGACCGATCGCGTAATATCCAAGTCCCTCAACGCCCACGATTTTCGGCATACCGTTTGTGCGCTTCTGATAATCGCCGATGGCTTTAGAAAGGGAATCGGCATCGGGCGCGCAGAAAACGGTTTCACCCTTGCAATAGACCATGTGGTCGGGTGAAAAGGAGGTATAAATTTTCGAAAATTCAGCTTTGTTTTGTACAAACTTTGCGATTTCGAAATCGGTGCAGAAGACCGCGAAACCGTCTCCGCCCGTGATTCCGCGGATCGCCGCGCCCAACATGGCGGCCGTCTCGAGATCAAACGAAATTTTCGAGAAATCCGGCTTTTTCACAATCGCGGTACGCAGCACGGAGAGGAAGTCGGAAAATTTGCGGTCGAGTTCGTCTTCGCTTTCACCGCCGAGGAAAATCCCGTGGTTTTCAAGCAGGATGTAATCAGGGTTTTTACCGTTTTTCTCGGCAAACGCCTTGATTTCCCCGGCAATCTCGGTTGCGAGAATATAGCCGGGCATGATCGGACGCACCCAGATACCCCGGTCGCCGAAGAGCTTTTCAAAAATCGCGCTGCCGTTTTTGCCGCAGGTCATGCCGTTGATTTCGGCGGGATGCAGATGCAGCACATATTTGGACGGAATCGCGTCGTGCAGCAGCGTCTCAACGCTGGGACGTTTGGTCTCGCCGGGAACACGGGCTGCCATCATGTCGGCCAGCACCGCGGCTTCACGCTCGTCACGACCGGTCGGGTATTTCTTTTCAAAAATTGCCGCCAGCGCCTTGCGGTCGAGCTTGACGAAACCCTCGGGCTTAATCGTGGCGAGTGAAGTGCCCGACCCCTTGATATAGAGGAAGTCGGCATCTTTAAACGACGTGTTGCCGCCGCCGGCCAGCACATATTCGGGATTTGCCCCGTATTTGTTTGAAATCTTTGCAATGGTCTCAAGTGACATGATATTCGACCTTTCTTATGTGTGAAAATTCATGGAAACCGTGGGGCGAACTGCGTTCGCCCGCGTATTATTCGGGAATCATCCCAGGTATACAACCGATGAATCCTGTGATATGGCACTTATCTCTTCGCCAACACGTCGGCCTCGTATTTTTTGACTTCTTCCAACCACGCGCCGCGCACCGGCACATTCTTGGTCAGGCAATAGTAATCCCAGACGGCACCGAGCGGATAGGATTTGTATTCCTCGGTCAGCGCCAGCCGCGCGGTGTTGTCTCCGGCGAGTTCGGCGGCTTTCAAATCGGCGACCGGTTCGAGCAGTGCGTTGAGCAGCATCTTCTTGGTGTTGCGCGCGCCGACAATCCAGGCGGCAAGCCGGTTGATGGAGGCGTCGAAATAATCGGTTGCGATATAAGTGCGGGAGAGCGCGTTGCAGCGCACGATTTCGCTCATCAGCGCGCGCAGTTCGTCGTCCATGATGACCACGTGGTCGGAGTCCCAGCGGATGGGGCGCGAGACGTGCAGCAGCACTTCGGGCAGGAAGCAAAGCAGGGAAGACAGCTTCTGCGCGACCGATTCGGTCGGATGGAAGTGTCCGGTGTCGAGCGTGACCATCGTGTTTTTGCGCGAGAGCGCATAGCCCATATAAAACTCGTGCGACCCGGGGACATAGGCCTCGCTGCCGATGCCGAAGAGTTTCGACTCGACCGAGTCCTTGGTGTAGGCCGGATTCAAATGTTCGCGGAAAATGCGGTCATAGGAGTCGATCAACCGTTCGCGCGGAGAAAGTTTGTCGATGGGGTTGTCCTTGCTGCCGTCGGGAATCCAGTGGTTTACAATACAGAGTTTGCCGGTTTTCCGCCCGAAATATTCACCTACGCGGCGGCTGCGGATGGCATGTTCAATCCAGAAATTGCGGATGCTGTCGTCCGCCGAGGCCAGCGTGTAACCGCTGTCTGCGTTGGGGTGGGAAAAAAACGTCGAGTTGAAGTCGAGACCGACCTTGTTGGCGACAGCCCAGTCGGCCCAGCCGGAAAAGTTCTCCGGCTCAATGGCGTCGCGGTCGGGTTTTTCTTTGGAGGTGATGTAGTTGGCGTGGACATTGACCTTTTTGGGGCCGGGGATCATCGAGATGGTCTTTTCGAGGTCGGCGAAGAGCTGTTCGGAGTTGCGCGCTTTTCCGGGGTAGTTGCCGGTGGCCATAATGCCGCCGGTCAGCGCGGTATCCTCGTGTTCGAAACCGGATACGTCGTCGCCCTGCCAGCAGTGCAGGGACAGGTCAACGGTATCGATTTTGGCGATGGCGGCGTCGGTATCGACGCCGATGGCGGCGTAAGCATCCTTCGCCAGTTTGTATGCGCCGTAAATTTTGGCTTCCGCGGTGCCGTCCTTGACGAAAACAGCGATCTCATTTGCCGCATCGCGCAGTTTCTTTTCCAGTTCGTCAGTATTCATTGTCATTCTCCTTAATTTCTTGATTATTTGATTAAAAATTCATGTTCATGAAGCGAACAACCCCGAATCTGACCTTTCGGCGCGTCGTCTACAATGTAGTAGATAATGATAATTTCGCCGTCGGGGAACTGTACCCAACCCGAGTAACCGATATCGGAGACGGCGCTGCGGTCATAATCGATCGGCATGATACGGGTGGAGCATTGATTACGTTCCTCGGCCAGTGCGGATTCCTTGTTGGTCAGACCCGCGAAGAAGTTTTGAGTCCAGAAACCGACCCAGCCCTTACCACCCTGCATAAAGCGGTGGGTGATCAGAATGTTTCCGCTGTTTAAAACGCCGCTGACGGGACGGTGGCAGCCGGGCAGCGGGAAGCAGCTGACCTTGCCCCAGGTTTTGCCGCCGTCATGGGAGACGGTTTTCTGGCAATCGTAACCGAGGCCGGAATTTTCGCGCATAAAAGCGACAAGGTCATCGCCCAGCGGCAAAATCGAAACTTCACACAGGTTCAGACCGTCGACCGAACCCAATGTAATACGGTCGCCCCAGGTCTTGCAGCCGTCTTCGCTGATCCACAAAAACTGGCGCAGATAACCGTCAACTTTGCGGTGTGCGGAAAGCAGCACGGTTCCTTTGTATTCAAGCAGTTTATCCGGTACGATGCCTTTGCAGCCGGTGTTGTGGGGCTTGGTCCATTTTTTGCCGTCTTTGGAGAACATAATATAGTTATCCGCCATGTCTTTCGCTTCGCCGCCGAAGACCCGATCCGCGATGACAGCCAGTTCGCCGTTGACGATCGAAATACGGGCGCAGTTGAAATAACCGTCTTCAATGGCATGATCGCCTTCGCCCATCAAAACTTCCGGTTCGCTCCAGCTCTGACCGCGGTCAACGCTGGTGGTCAGCATGATGCGCGAATCAAGGCGATCACCATGGTGTGTGGTACGGGTAAAAACGCAGTAGAGCGTCTGTCCGAAGAGGGTGACATCGGGGAACGCCTGATAGAAATTGTCGTTACGGGCAACAGTGAATTTTTTCATGGTGAATGACTTCCTTTCGCAGCTGTTATTTTAATCCTTAATCGTTCGGTTATTGGATCAAAAATTCGTGTTCAAAGAGCGAGCAGCCCCGGATCTGACCTTTCGGCGCGTCGTCCACGAGGTAGTAAATGATGACGATTTCGCCGTCGGGGAACTGTACCCAGCCCGAGTAACCGATGTCGGCAACCGCGCTGCGGTCATAGTCGATCGGCATAATGCGGGTGGCGCATTGATTGCGTTCCTCGGCCAGCGCGGATTCTTTGTTGGTCAGGCCCGCGAAGAAGTTTTGAGTCCAGAAACCGACCCAACCCTTGCCGCCCTGCATAAAGCGGTGGGTAATCAAAATATTTCCGCTGTTCAAAACGCCGCTGACGGGGCGGTGGCAGCCGGGCAGCGGGAAGCAGCTGACCTTACCCCAGGTCTTGCCGCCGTCATGGGAGACAGCTTTCTGACAGTCATAGCCGAGGCCGGAGTTTTCGCGCATAAAGGCGACGAGATCGTCGCCCAACGGCAGAATCGAGACCTCACAAAGATTCAGCCCGTCAACCCAGCCCAACGTAATGCGGTCACCCCAGGTTTTACAGCCGTCTTTGCTGATCCACAAAAACTGGCGCGAATACCCGTCGATTTTGCGCTGAGCGGAAAGCAGAACGGTTCCTTTGTATTCGAGCAGTTTATCCGGCACGATGCCTTGACAGCCGGTGTTATGGGGTTTGGTCCATTTTTTGCCGTCTTTGGAGAACAGGATATAATTTTCCGCTTTATCTTCGGATTCGCGGCCATAGATCCGGTCGGAAATGACCGCCAGTTCGCCGTTGACGATCGAGATACGGGCGCAGTTAAAAAATCCATCTTTGATTTCATGATCGCCTTCACCGAGCAACACTTCCGGTTCGCTCCAGCTCTGACCGCGGTCAACGCTCGTGGTCAGCATGATGCGGGAATCGGTGCGGTCGCCGTGGTGGGTTGTACGGGTAAAGACGCAGTAAAGCGTGTTGCCGAAAAGGGTGACGTCCGGGAACGCCTGATAGAAGTTGTCATTACGGGCGACGGTGAATTTTTTCATGAAGAATGTCTTCCTTTCGCAGCAGATAAAGTTTATGGGGCTTTTTATTCCAATCCGCAGACGTCCAAAAAGCGATTGTAGGCCTCATCCCAGACGGCTGTGTCGGCAGGTTCATAGGTGGTGACGTCGAACGAGCGGGCGATGCACTCGCGCGCTTCATGAACGTCTGTGAATTCGCCCTCGGCGATCAACTGCATGCAGACATTTCCGATGCCGGTGGCCTCAATCGGGCCGGCGACGACGGGTCTTCCGATGGCGTTTGCGGCGAACTGGCACAGCAGCTTATCCTTGACGCCGCCGCCGACCAGGTGAATCACGTCGAGCCTATATCCCAGCAGTTTTTCGAGATTCGTAATAGCATATCGGTAAGCCAGAGCCAACGATTCTGTGATGCAGCGGGAATAGTCACCGATACCCTCGGGCAACGGCTGACCGGTACGCTCGCAGTATTGTTTAATTCTGGCGGGCATATCACCGGGGGTCTTGAACATCTCGTCGTCGGGGTTGACAAAGCGGCGCAGCGGTTCTGCCAAGACGGTGTAGGTGTCGATATCTTTAAATGACAGATTCTTTCCTTCGCGGTTCCATTGGTTGCGGCATTCCTGCATCAGCCATAGGCCCATGATATTTTTCAGGAAACGGGCGGTGCGGTTGACGCCGCCCTCATTGGAATAATTGAGTTTATAGGTGTCGTCGGAAATCAGCGGCTTGGGCAGTTCGGCGCCGAGCAGTGACCAGGTGCCGCAGGAGATAAAGGCGAATTTTTCGTCCTTTGCGGCGGGGACAGCAAGCACTGCCGAACCGGTGTCATGTTCGGCCACCGCGCAGACCTTGACGGGTTTGCAGCCGGTCTGACCGCAGACGTCCTCATTCAAAACGCCTTTCGAGGTGCCGGGTTCGACCAGCGGCGCGAATATATCAGCCGGAATCCCCAGCTTTTTCATCAGTTCCTTATCCCAGTCGCCGGTTTTAGAATTCAGCAGCTGCGAAGTGGACGCCATGGTGAATTCGTTGGTCATGTTTCCGGTCAGGAAATAACACAGCAGATCGGGGACCAATAAAAACGTTTTAGCGTGTTTGAGCAGTTCCGGTCGTTTTTTGGCAATCGAATAGAGCTGAAAGATCGTGTTGAACCACATAAACTGGATACCGGTGCGGTCATAGAGGTCTTTTTTGCCGGTAACGGCAAAAACCCGGTCGGGAATGCCGTCGGTGCGGGTGTCGCGGTAATGCACCACGTTTTCAAGCAGTTTTCCGTCTTTGTCAAGCAGACCGAAATCGACGCCCCAGGTGTCGATACCGAGCGAGACAAAGTTGTGACCGCCGATGACAGCCTTTGAAATCCCTTTCAGAATTTCGTGATAGAGCCGCAAAAAATCCCAATAAAGCGTGCCGTTTACGGTGACCGGGTCATTCGAAAACCGATGGATTTCTTCAAGCGTAATTTTTCCGTCGACCAGAGAACCGATGACAGCCCTTCCGCTTGATGCGCCGAAATCGAACGCGAGAACTTTTTTGGACATGAATACCTCCGAAGAACATTTTTAGACAATCTTTATTTTATCACAGCAAATTATCTATTGCAATCAAAAAGAGCGGTAAAATCAAGAACAAACGGTTTAAGATCGGTAATGCGAAAGAGTTGTGTTAACAGACGCGGTCTTTGTAAAACGGAAACCGATTTCCCAAACGGCAGGGGAATTGACAATCTGCAATACAAACGGTATAATTTTTGAGCGATTCAAGACGATTCGGGGTCGAATCGTCCCCGAATCACCCACAAAGATCGCAAAAACGGACAAGGAGGCGGGACGGTGAGCAAAAACAGCACAATTGCGGCGATATCCACACCGCTCGCAGCCGGCGGCATAGCCATGATCCGAATTTCGGGCGAAAATGCTATCGAAATGGCTCAGAAAATTTTCTTGTCCGCAGCAAAGCCGTTGAACGAACTCAGCGGTTACAGCGCCGCTTACGGCCGATTTACCGAAAACGGAGAAACCTTCGATGACGGCGTAGCGATCATTTATAAACAGCCCCATAGTTACACGGGTGAAGACGTGGCCGAACTCTGCTGCCACGGCGGCGTGTTTTTGGCGCAGAAAGTGCTGAAATCCGCGCTTGAAGCGGGCGCAAAACCCGCGCAGCCCGGCGAATTCACCCGCAGGGCGTTTGAAAACGGAAAACTCTCGCTCACACAGGCCGAAAGCGTAATGAATTTGATCTATGCGGCGGGCGAATCGGCTTTAAAGGAAGCCAAAGCCGCCAAAGACGGCATGCTGGCAAAGAAATTGGATGCGATCAAAGCCGACTGCATCAGCGCGGCGGCGGATGTCGCAGCTTTTTTAGAATATCCCGACGACGATGTTCCGGAACCGGACGGCGTCGATAAAAAACTTGCTTCGGCAATCACAAAATGCAATGAACTAATCAAAAATTTCGATAACGGCAGGGTCTGGCGCGAGGGCTTGAAGACCGTCATCGCCGGAAAACCCAACGTCGGCAAATCCGCCATTATGAATCTGCTGGCCGGCTGCCCGCGCTGTCTGGTAACGGCGACCGAGGGCACGACCCGCGACGTGATCACAGAGAGCGTACGACTCGGCAGTGTTTTATTGAATCTGGCTGATACCGCGGGAATTCGTGAGAGCGGCGATGAGATCGAACAGCTCGGCATCGAAAAGACCAAACAGGAACTTGCCGAAGCACAGTTGGTATTGGCGGTTTTCGACGGCGCACAAAAACTGGACGACCGCGATCGCGAGGTCATCGCATTGTGCAAAGACCTGCCTGTGTTGTGTGTGGTCAATAAAAACGACCTTCCGCAGATCATCGAACAAAAACAGCTTGAAAATGCCTTTCAAAAGGTTGTCAATATCAGCGCATTCGACGAAAACGCGGTCAAAACGCTCGAAGAGGCGATCAAAAGCGTTGTCGGCGCATCGGAGCCGCAGACCGGCATTTTCAACACGCGCCAGCGCGACTGTTTGATTCGGGCGAAAACCGAAATCGAAAACACCTTATCGGATATCAAGGCGGGCATCACCGCCGACGCATCCCAAATCGGCATCGAAGCCGCAATTGCGGCGCTGTGCGAACTGACCGGCGAAAACGTCCCCGAAACGCTGATTGACGAGATTTTTTCGCGTTTCTGTTTAGGAAAGTAAACAATGTAGGGGCGGGTAGAACCCGCGGTCAAACGCGTCATAGAATCATCTGCCCATAAGCCACATAGCGCGCGCTTCCGACCCCGGTATTTTTCTGTAGGGGCGGATAATATCCGCCCGGCGGCGAGACGCCGCTGTCAATACGCGCCGCCATGATGGCGGTTTCAAACGCGTCATAGAACCTGCGAACCATAAACCCGATAGCACGCGTCAATAAATTCCCCTCTATAATGGTGTCGCTATACCGCCCTATGGGCGGCTTTGACACCTTTGGGGTGGCACGGAGGAGCCGTGACGGGGTGGTCATTTCCTTGTAGGGGCGGATATAATCCGCCCGTGATTCAACCTTAGAGGCAACCCAATGGAATTAACAAAAATTCCCCTCTGTGGAGGGGTGGCACGGCGAAGCCGTGACGGGGTGGTCGTTTTCCTTGTAGGAAGCGGATGATATCCGCCCTTACACCAAATAACAAACGTTTTACCTCGAAAGGACATTACATGATCGAATACAACGCCGGAAAAATTGATATTGCGGTGGTCGGTGCGGGACATGCCGGCATCGAAGCGGCGCTCGCGGCGGCACGACTCGGCTGCGAGACGATTTTGTTCACCCTGAATCTCGACGCGGTGGCCAACATGCCCTGCAATCCGTCGATCGGCGGCACGGGCAAAGGCCAGCTGGTGCGCGAACTCGACGCTTTGGGCGGCCAAATGGGCAAATCCGCCGACGAGGTCTGCTTGCAAAGCCGCATGCTGAATCTCGGAAAAGGGCCTGCGGTGCGCAGTTTGCGCATGCAGAGCGACCGTCCGCGCTATAAAACCGTGATGAAGAAAATCATCGAGAACCAACCGCACCTTCAGCTGGTTCAAGCCGAAATTATCGCCGTCGAATATGATGAAGAGAACAATATTATCGTCAAAACCGCTCTCGGCGCGAGATATCATACCAAATCGGTCGTCATTGCATCCGGCACCTATTTAAAAGGAAAAATCCACATCGGGGAGGTCAATTACGAGGCCGGACCGGACAACACGCGCGCGGCCAACGGACTCTCCGATTCTTTGAAAGCCCTCGGCATTAAACTGATGCGCTTTAAAACGGGAACGCCATCCAGAGCCGACGGAAACAGCATCGATTACAGCGTTTTGGAACGGCAGCAGGGCGATATTCCGCCCGAGGCCTTTTCCTATGACACCGATCCCGCGACCCTGCGAAACGATTATCCCTGTTATATCGCATGGACAAACGAAAAAACGCATGAGGTCATCCGCAAAAACCTCGATCGCTCACCGCTGTTCGCAGGTGTGATCGAGGGGATCGGTCCGCGCTATTGCCCGAGCATCGAGGACAAGGTCGTGCGATTTGCAGACAAGACCCGCCATCAAATTTTCATCGAGCCGACCGGTGCCGACAGCAAAGAGGTCTATATTCAGGGCATGTCCTCGTCGCTGCCCGAAGAAGTCCAACTCGAATTTTTGCGAACCATCAAAGGGTTTGAAAATATTAAAATTATGCGAACGGCTTATGCCATCGAATACGATTGCTGCGATCCGCTTCAACTGGCCCCGACACTGGAATTTAAAGAATTCCTCGGCATTTTCGGCGCGGGACAGTTTAACGGCACGAGCGGCTACGAGGAAGCGGCGGTGCAGGGCTTTGTCGCAGGGGTCAATGCGGCGCATAAAGTTTTGGGCAGGCCCGAATTTATTCTGACCCGCGAAAACAGTTATATCGGCACATTGATCGACGACATCGTGACCAAAGGCGTCGTCGATCCCTACCGCATGATGACTTCGCGCTGCGAATACAGACTTGTGGTGCGGCAGGACAACGCCGATCTGCGTATGATGCCGCATGGCCGCGAACTCGGTTTAGTCGATGATGGGCGCTGGGAGCGGTTTTTAACCAAAAAGGCGCAGCTCGAAGCCGAAAGAAAACGGGTTAAAGAGACCACGATCAAAAACAGCCCCGAATTGAACGCTTTGCTCGAACAGACCGGTTCATTACCGCTCACGGGCGGAATCCGGCTGTCGGAAATGTTGAAACGCCCGCAGATCTCCTATGCCGACCTTGCGCCGTTCGACCCGACCCGACCCGATCTGCCCGCCGATATCGGAACCGAAATCGATATTGAATATAAATATGAGGGCTATATCCGCATCCAGCAGGAGCGCATCGACGAACTGCGCCGCATCGCGGTCAAAAAACTGCCGCTCGATGTCGATTATAAAACAGTCGACGGGCTGCGGCTCGAAGCCCGCGAAAAGCTGAATAAAATCAGACCCCGCGACCTCGGTCAGGCCTCGCGCATCTCCGGCGTGACACCCGCCGATCTGGCGGTGCTGTCGGTCTGGCTGACCAAACGCAGCAAGGAGGAAAAAGCGGATGATTGAAAAATATTGCGCCGAACACAGCATAGAATACACCCCGCAAATCGACGAAAAACTGCATCATTATGCGGATTTTCTGATCGACTACAACCAAAAAGTCAACCTGACGGCCATCAAGACCCCGGAGGATATCGAGGTCAAACATTTTATCGATTCAATTACATTATTATTGGCGACCGAGGTCAAAGGAAACGTTTTGGACATCGGCAGCGGCGCGGGATTTCCGGGTGTGGTCTTAAAACTGTTTCGTCCGGACATCGAACTTTCACTGATGGACAGCAACGGAAAGAAAGCGAAGTTTCTTGAATTGCTTTGCCAAGAAATGGAAATAAAAGGAAATATCATTTTGGGTCGGGCGGAGGATCTCGGCAACAAACAAGAATACCGCGAAAAGTATGATTTGGTCTGTGCAAGAGCGGTCGCCGAATGTAACGTCCTGTGCGAATACTGCATGCCGTTCGTCAAAACGGGCGGCACATTCGCGGCCATGAAGGGCTCAAATTGGCAGGAAGAACTCAACGGCGCACAAAACGCGATCAAAATTCTCGGCGGCAAAATTAAAGAAACTAAAGAATTTGCTTTACCCGACGGGAGCCGTCGCGGTATTATTCTGTTAGAGAAAATATCGCGTACACCGACAAATTACCCCCGCATCGGCGCAAAGATTTCAAAAAAACCGCTTTAAAACCCCGAACAAAACCGGAAATGGACGAAAAGTGTCGCATGAAATGAGTGGACAACCCTCTTTTTAAGATTTATTCTTGAAAAGGGGGATTATTATGCAAAAACAGAGATATGCGATGATCGAGACCTATAAGATTTCACCGAATCCGTTGCAACCCAGAAGGAAATTTGATTCCGAAAAATTACGTAATTTAGCCGAGAGTATCTCACAACACGGTGTTATACAACCGATCTCGGTACGAAAGACACAGCAGGGATATGTATTGATTGCCGGAGAACGCCGACTGCGTGCTTCAAAATTGGCGGGCATCGGAAAGATTCCCTGCATGTTGGTCGACACCGACGAAGTCGGCAGCGGCGTGATGGCAATGCTGGAAAACCTACAGCGCGAAGATCTGAATTTTTTCGAAGAAGCCGAAGGAATTCGTTCTCTGATCGAACATGCCGGTATCTCACAAGCGGACGCCGGACGGCTGCTGGGGAAGACCCAGCCAACGATCGCAAATAAGATGCGGGTGTTGTTGTTGGAAGAGAGCATCCGTTCAAGAATCCTATCTGCGGGGTTGACTGAACGACATGCGCGTGCGCTGTTATGCGTCGAACCGGAATTAAGACAAAAAGTTCTGAACCAGATCATCGAACACGGTCTTAATGTGGCACAAACAGAAGAACTGATCGAACGGTTAAATGTCGAACACCCGAAACGAATCATCCGAGGCGCGCCCAAAGATTTAAGATTATTCAACAATTCTATCAAGAGCGCGGTGAGTTCCCTGAATAAGTGCGGTATCGAATCCCGATTTTCGATGAACGAATTCGAAGACCGGGTTGAATATATGATCTGGGTAAAAAAGAGTTAAATGTTCCACGTGGAACAATTTGAATGAAAAGTTATTCAATCAAAGACAATTGATATAATCAACCATTGAGTTCTTTGCTGTATGCCACACCCCGAAATGTTCCACGTGGAACATTTCGGGGTGTGGTCTTTAATTCCACTCTGTAGACGGGTACCAGCGGGCGGGGTGGTTATATTAATATGATTTACAAAGGAAGCGTCATGTTTTTTTATTTCTGCTGGTTGTATGCTTTTAATTGTTCCACGTGGAACATTTTTATATGGACAAAACAGATTAGTATATGTTTTCGTATTGAAAACACTGTCGAAACATGATAAAATGTCCCCATACCAAAAGAAGGACGGTATCTGCGTGGAAAAGAAGGGAAAAATTATAGCAATCGCCAACCAGAAGGGCGGCGTGGGTAAAACGACGACTACGGTTAACCTGGCGGCGGCGCTCGGGGCGCATGGATACAGCGTGTTGTTGTGCGACATTGACCCACAGGGTAATTCGACGAGTGGATTCGGCATCGAAAAAAGAAATATGACCGGCAGCTCGTATGATTTGATCATCGGCGAGAGTACAGCTTCCGACGTCATCGTTAAGACGAAGTTCAAGGGTGTCAGTGTGATTCCGGCGGGAATGGCGCTTGCGGGCGCGGAAGTGGAACTGGTTGAGGTCGAGAACCGCGAGAGTCGTTTAAAACTGGGGATCACCGGGCAGCGCCAAAATTTTGATTATATCTTTTTTGATTGCCCGCCGTCGTTGGGACTACTGACGCTGAACGGTTTATGTGCGGCAGACACCGTTTTGGTGCCGATTCAGTGCGAATATTTTGCATTGGAAGGTCTTTCGCAGCTGATGAACACGATTCGGCAGGTCAAACGCCGTTATAACGAGAACATTGATATCGAGGGCGTTCTGCTGACGATGTTTGACGGGCGGTTGAATCTGACCATGCAGGTGGTTGAGGAAATTAAGAAATACTTTCCTAAAAAGGTATATGCAACCACGATTCCGCGAAACGTCCGCGTTTCGGAAGCGCCGAGTTACGGTGAACCGATTATGTATTATGATCGGCTTTCACGGGGAGCGATGGCCTATGAGGCGTTTTGCAAGGAGTTTATAAAGAATAACAAAAGAAACGGAGATGCAAAATGAGTACGAAGAAAAGATCCCTCGGCAGAGGATTGGATGCATTACTTGATGACAACACTTCGGAAGAAAGCGGCGTAACCACGCTGCGCATCTCTCAGATAGAACCCAACCGCGCACAGCCGCGTAAGGATTTTGACCAACAGCAGTTGCAGGAACTGTCCGATTCGATCAGAGAACACGGCGTTTTACAGCCGCTTTTGGTCTGTGAAAAAGACGGCGGGTATATTATTGTAGCGGGTGAACGCCGTTGGCGGGCCGCACGCATGGCCGGATTGACCGAAGTGCCGGTTTTGGTTCGGGATTACGACGACCAGACGGTGGCCGAGGTCTCGCTGATTGAGAATTTGCAGCGCGCCGACCTGAATCCGATCGAGGAGGCGGCGGGTTATCGCAATTTGATTGAGGAGTTCGGATTTACGCAGGAGAGCGCCGCGCAGCGTGTGGGGAAGTCACGATCTAGTGTGGCCAACTCGCTGCGGCTGCTTACTTTGCCCGATCCGGTTCAGGTGCTGCTGCGGGAAGGCCGACTTTCGGCAGGTCATGCAAAAGTGTTGGGCGGCATTTCCGATATCGAGCGTTGTGTTGAATTGGCAAAAGAGAGTGCCGACGGAAAGATGAGCGTCAGAGACCTGGAAAAAGCCGCTGTCGCGGTGGAAAAACCGAAAAAACAAGTAATTCCGAAAACGCGCGAGAGCTTTTACGACGAATTTGAGATCGCCGTCAAAGGAGAGATGGGACGTAAGGTTCGGGTTGCGAAAGCGCCTGCGGGGGACAAGCCCGGCTGTATCGAGATCGAATTTTTCTCGAAAGAGGATTTATTGGATCTGGCGATGGTTCTAACGGGTGAAAAACGCGCCCAAAATAAGAACAGCGAAAACGATGAATGACCGAAAGGATTTTATAAAATGATTGATATTAAACTGCTCAGAAACGATCCCGATTTGGTTCGGGAGAATATGAAAAAGAAATTCCAGGACAAAAAGCTGCCATTGGTGGATGAGGTTCTGGAGCTGGATAAAAAATTCCGCGAATCCAAGACTCGCGGCGACTGGCTGCGTTCGCAGCGTAAGAGCATCAGCAAGGCCATCGGCGGGATGATGGCGCGCGGTGAAAAAGACGAAGCCGAAAAAGCCAAAAAGCAAGTCAGCGATATGGCGGACGAACTGGCCGCGCTCGAGACCGCCGAAACCGAACTCTCGGAGGAAATCCGGAAACGGATGCTGGTGATTCCGAATATCATTGATCCGTCGGTGCCGATCGGGCATGACGACAGCGAAAACGTCGAGGTCGAAAGGTTTGGCGAGCCAAAGGTACCCGAATTTGAGGTGCCGTACCACGTCGAGATCATGGAAAGGTTTAACGGAATAGACCTCGACAGCGCCCGCAAGACCAGCGGAAACGGGTTTTATTATCTGTGCGGCGACATCGCGCGGCTGGAATCGGCGATTTTGTCCTATGCGCGCGATTTTATGATCGATAAGGGCTTCACCTATTACATCCCGCCGTTTATGATCCGCAGCGACGTGGTCAGTGGAGTGATGAGCTTTGCCGAGATGGAAGGCATGATGTATAAAATCGAGGGTGAAGATCTTTATTTGATCGGAACCAGCGAGCATTCGATGATCGGAAAGTTTATTGACACGACGCTTGACGAAGATTCGTTGCCGCAGGCGCTGACAAGCTATTCGCCTTGCTTCCGCAAGGAAGTCGGTGCGCACGGCATTGAGGAACGCGGCGTCTACCGCATTCATCAGTTCGAAAAGCAGGAGATGATCGTGGTCTGCAAACCCGAGCAGAGTCCGGATTGGTTTGTAAAGCTGTATAACTTTACGGTAGAGTTTTTCCGTTCGTTGGACATTCCGGTACGCACCCTGGAGTGCTGCTCCGGTGATCTGGCCGATTTAAAGGTCAAGAGCATCGACGTCGAGGCGTGGTCGCCCCGTCAGCAGAAATATTTTGAGGTCGGCAGCTGTTCGAACCTCGGCGACGCGCAGGCCAGACGGCTCGGAATCCGGGTGCGCGACAAGGCCAGCGGAAACAACTATTTCGCACACACGCTGAACAACACCGTAGTCGCCCCGCCGCGCATGCTGATCGCGTTTTTGGAAAACAATCTGCAGGAAGATGGCAGTGTAGTGATTCCGGAACCGCTGAGACCTTATATGGGCGGGAAGACGAAGTTGGGTTAATCGGATTTTTGTAGGATCTGATATTTAAAACGCACACGGTATTTATGAAAACCGCGTGCGTTTTATAAATCACAGAGAAAATGCCACCAGTTTATTTGTATTTCAGAGGATAAAAATAATCGAAAAGAGCGAAAATATCATTTAAGTTAACTAAAAGTTGAGTTGATTTGATGTATTCCGTATGGTCAAAAGATTATTAATAATGCCATAATTAAATATATAAAACAAACGAGAGGGAATTGTTATGCTTGATTATAAAATAGCCGGGTCGATCATCGCTTCATATCGAAAAAAGAACGGATTATCGCAGGAACGACTGGCCGAATTGTTAAACATCTCGCCGCAGGCCATCAGTAAATGGGAAAACGGGCATTCCTTGCCGGACACCGCACTGCTGCCGGTGTTAGGACAAATTTTTAGCTGTACCATCGACGAGCTGATTATGCCGGCTTATCTGTCGGATGCGAAAATCGAAGACGAAAAGCCGAACATTCTGCAGCAACAGGCCGAGCATATAGCCAAATGCGTCTTACAACAACTTGAAAAGGTCAAAACGCCGGATCAAATGCCCGGTTTGGATGATCAAACGATCATTCAGGCGGTTTCAAGATCCAATCCCAATCTCGGTAATTATACAATCAGCAGAAATCCGCAGGAAAAGAAACCGCGCTACACGGATACATATATAAAAGTCTCCACGCCGCAAAAAGATTATAAATTGCTCCAGAGAATTTATTCCGATCACGATAAAGAATTATCGGGATATCGCTTGGTTGGGAACCACACCTTTTCCATCCCCAATCTTTATCATATCGACGATTCGTCAAAAACGATATTGATGGAAGACTTAAGCGATGGTTATATTCAGGGGTTTTATTATGATGAGGAAAATGAAAACGGAACAATCATCAGGAGACATTACGACCGTCTGTTAGATGCAACGGCGGATTTTCATGCGGCTTTTTGGGAAGACTTCGCTACTTTTGAACAAATCGGGCTTGACTGGCGCTATCAGTCCGCAGAAAATTTGGCGGCACATCTGTTCGGGATGGAAAAGGATTTCATAAAATACAAAGAAAAAGAGGAGAAACACCTAATACCCCATCAATGGGAATGCTTTGTCAATGAGTTGGATATTAAGAAGCTTCATTATTTTCAGGATGCCGTTCATTATTTAAAGAAGAATTATAAAAACACGCTTGAAAGATATCAAGTCGGAAGCAATGTGACGATTATTCACGGGGATTTACATCCGGGGAACGTTTTCATTGCAAAAACGCCCGACAGGACAGTGAAATTTATCGATTTACAGGCAATCCGTATCGGATTGTGTACCGAGGATTTGGCAATGCTGTTGGCGCTTCATATCGAGCCGGATCAAAAACTTGCGAAACCGCTTATTGACCGGTATTACAAAAGATTGTCCGGGACTGTAAAAAACTATTCATATGAGATGTTTATCAGGGATTTGAAATTATCCGTTGCCGAAAGTATGTTTTTCCCGATACGGCTGATGAACCGGGGGATTTACGATTTTTCCATGAGAGACAAGGCGATCAGGGCCTATGAAACATATGTGCTTTCCGATTCATTGAAATAAATTTTCTAACGGTTAATTGCAAGAAAAAACTCCGGTGAAAATCATTTCGCCGGAGTTTTTTGCTATTTATGAGATGAATGCTTTTTATTTCTTGGATTTCGATTTGGAAGGGGCTTTTTTCGCCGACGACTTCGCGCTGATCTTTGAAGCGGTTTTGGCGGGCGTCTTCTTAACGGGCTTTTTCGCGTGTGCTTTTTTGGCGGCGGTCGCGTCTTCCGCGTCCTGCCATGCCATGCACAGCGGTACTGCACAGAATTGAGCGCCGAACAGGCCGATGAGCGTTCCGATCAGCAGCGGAATGGCCGTATAGGTCAGGTCCGTAATATTGACAAGAACACCGGTGACGGCGACTGTGCCTAAGATAATGACGGCTGCGGCGGCGATCTTGATATTTCTGGACATCAGGACTGCGCCGGTCTCGTTCGCCACATCGTCGTGATCATGAACATGTTTGGATTCATGCATCTCGCGGGCCTGGCCGAATGCCATCGCCGAGAAGAACAGAGCCACTGCGAAGGAACAAACCGAAGCGACAGCCAGCGGATAAGAGAATCCCGCGCCGATGACAACAGCGACAATCAACACGCCGCCGACTGCGGCAAAAGCCGGGACAAAGGCGGAAAGCGCGGTCTTGAGGCCGTAACGGAATGCGAGGTAAAGGCCTGCAACCAACAGGGTCGCCACTCCGGTAAAGATCAGGAACATGGTCATGCCCGAAGTGCTTTTTCCGGTGATTGTATTGAGTGAGAGCACGGAGTAGCTGGCGCCGAGTGTCGAGACCAATGTCTGTGCATCGACCGAATTGAAATCGGTGCCTTCAAAGGTGACGTTTGCGGCTTCAAAGTTTCCCGAGATTTCATTGCCGGTGACAACGGTGTAGGGCAGATCGGTTGCCGCAGCCAATTCGGTGTCAAGCTTGGAATAATCCAGCGGGATATCCACGCATTTAACCGTTAAAACCGTGCTGTCGGAAAACGGGGCTTTCTCAGGGAGCCCGATGCCAACGACAAGGGCAGCGGCAACAACGACGAGCGCTGCACAGAGGATGGCGTAAAACTTGGCTTTTTTATAATACATCTTTTTTTCCTCCAAATAAGAAGGGTTTTTTGAAAGCATTGATTCCGGAGAGCATATTTATCATCACGCGCTGGACCAAAAGGACAACCAGCATCGTGAGGATAAGTCCATACAATAATGAGGAAACCAACGGATAGATCGTATAACCGCCGGGATTTACGCCCATCCAGGACAGGAAATTCGTGAACCAGGCGAGATGGTAATTGGAAGTGCCGAATGCGGCCATCGCGAAAAACGCGGTGATGCCGGCGACGATGACGCCGTCGACGGTGGCAGCCGACATGCCTTTTAAGCCGCCTCTGACGGTCATATCGAACGACGCTTTTTCATTGAACCCGCTCTTGATGCGTTCGGCCTGCCAAACGCCCAAAGCAACGGTAATAACGCCGAGCAGAATGATCGTGAAAATGGCCGGGACCGTTACCGTAGTGAGATCAAATGCCGGGAAATAACGGGTGAATAATATAACCGAGAGCGTAGATTCCAGAATCAATCCCAGCGAAATGACAACGCCCGTGAGACGATAGAAAACAATCAACAGGATGCATATAACGGCAAAGGAACAACCGGTATAGAGGAGGATGTTTTGCAAGGTATTTGTTTCGGTCGGAGACATCTCGATGATGTTTTCATAGGTGAAGCCGAAGGGCATTTGTCCCAAATTGATTTTATAGGCCAGCTCATTGGCTGAATCCATTGTCATGCTGTCGCTGGTGACGACCAGTTTGCCGTTTGTGATGGCGGAATCAATGGTATAGGCGGTCAACATGGTGCTGTCCATCCAGACCGAGAGCGTGCCGCCGGACATCTGATAGGTGGCAGAGGTCAGTGCGGACGTGCCGTCATCATTCAGATAAATCTGAACAGCGGGCTGATTTTCGTCGGTGGTTCTGCCGGTAATAGCGCCGGAAACGCCGTCGTTGCTGAGAATGATATCTCCGGTGGGAAGGTAATTCTCATCGACATCATCGCCGTTGCGGAAAGTCAGAACACCCTTACCGCGGATATCTTCGAGCAGCGATTGGATTTGATATACGGAATAATCCTCTGTGAGGGGAATGGTGAGAACAATTTGATTGTTGGTATAGTCGATATTGAGGCTTACGCTGTTGTATTGTGCAATACTCAACCGGCCTTCAATGAGATCTCTGGCTTCTTCCAGTGCATCGGCTGTGACTTCGGAACCCTCTTCCGGAGTCAAAACAATTTGGGCCGTTTTGCCCAGATCAATACCGGTTAATAAACTCTTGGTGCCTCTGATTATCGTGTTTTCACGCGCGCCATACCAGGTATACACACCGGCAAACGCCGTGTAGCCCAGTCCGAGGATCAGCAGGGCGATCACGAAAAAAACAAGGCCTTTTGCTTTTTTCATCCTTCTTACAGTCCTTTGCAGAAAATTTGTTTGGTCAACACCAAAATGTGTCGACGACAATTATATAACAACCGCGTTCGAAAAGTCAATGATTTGGTCTATATTGACGGCGGTAAAAGGGATTACATCGACTCGGGCGTCGAGATTTTGAGCATTTCGAGAATGTTGCAAAGCGCCGTCTTGACGGCGAGGCACAAAGACAACCGTGCGTTGGTCAGGGCTCTGTCCTCGGTGTTGACACGGCACTCGGTGTAGAATTTATGGAACAAAGTGGCAAGGCTGACCGCAAACCGCGTAACTTTGGACGGGTCACGGGTGACGGCTGCATCGATGACAACCGACGGCAGTGTGGTCATAAAGGCAATCAGATTGCGCTCTTCTTCGGTGATCAGCAGGGCGAGTTCGGCAGCCGTGGGCTCGTGGTGGGTAATGCCTTCGGCGGTCAGATTCTTGATGATGCTGCAGATACGGGCGTGGGCATACTGGGTATAGTATACCGGGTTTTGCGAGGTTTGCTCCAACGCAAGGTCGAGATCGAATTCCATCTGGCTGTCTGGGGTGCGCATGTTGAACAGAAAACGCACCGCGTCGGTGGGAATTTCGTCGAGCAGGTCGGTCAGGGTGATGGCGTTGCCGGTGCGTTTACTCATCTTGACGAGTTCGCCGCCCCGTGTCAGCTTGACCATCTGCATCAAGATCGCCTCGAGCCGGTCTTCTGCGACGCCGACGGCAGGCAGAATCTGCTTCAGGCGTTTGACATAGCCGTGGTGGTCGCTGCCCAGCACGTCGATGGCGAGATCGAAGCCCCGGGTGACCAGTTTATTATAATGATAGGCGATATCCGGCACGATATAGGTCGGATAGCCGTTGGAACGCACCAGTACAAAATCTTTATGAAAAACTTTTCCGGTTTCACCGGAGGTTTCTTCGGCAGGCAGTTCCTCGTCTTCGGCGTTGGGGTCTGAATCGGGACAGTCGGGTTCGTCCCCAACCATAAACCAAAGCGCGTCGTTTTTTGTATAGGTCTTACCGCTGTTTTTGAGCAGTTCAATCACGCGCTCGACTTCGCCCATTTTATATAAGGAACTCTCGTAGAACCAAAGATCGTAACGGATGCGGTATTTGTCCATATTGGCGCGCAGGTAAGAGACGTTTTTGGGCAGCGCGAACGCGACCAGCGCCTTTTTACGCTCGGCGGGATCTGCGTTGACGTATTTTTCGCCGTTTTGTTCGGCGAAGGACTTGGCGTGTTCAATGATATCTGCGCCGTGATAGGAATCGTCGGGCATGGGGTGCTTGTCCTCGCCCTCAAAAAGCTGCAAGTAGCGGGTCTCGAGCGACAGGCCGAATTTGGCGATCTGGTTGCCTGCGTCGTTGACGTAAAACTCGCGGCCGACCTCGTAACCGGCGGTTTGCATGATCGCGGCGAGGCAGTCGCCCAAAGCGCCGCCGCGGGCGTTGCCCATATGCGCGGGGCCGGTCGGGTTGGCCGAGACGAATTCAATGAGAACTTTTTTGCCGCCACCGAAGGAAGTGCCGCCGAATTTGCTGCTGAGGGACAACACCTCATTGACCGCCGCGGCATAAAACGCGTCGGACAAAAAGAAGTTGATAAAACCGGGGCCGGCGATCTCGGCGCGGGCAAAAAAAGTATTGAC
This sequence comes from Oscillospiraceae bacterium, assembly GCA_035380125.1. Taxonomy (NCBI): domain Bacteria; kingdom Bacillati; phylum Bacillota; class Clostridia; order Eubacteriales; family Oscillospiraceae; species Oscillospiraceae bacterium. The sequence continues at coordinate 17,935 of DAOSWV010000009.1, read as the reverse complement.
AAAATCAAATTTTCCGACCAGCAGTTCGGCCAGTTTTCGCGGCGGCAGCCGGTAGGCCTTCGCGCCGGCCATTGCGGCGTTGGCTGCGAAGTCGCCGTTTTTGCGGTCTGCGGGGACTTCGATGGTATAACGCGGCGCGGGACAGTCGGGCAGGGTGCCTTCGGCGGTCAGGGCATAAAGAGCGGTTTTCACCAACTCGTCGGCTTGTTGTTTTGCGGTCAGGAAAACGGAATCATTCATGTTTTAAACATCCTTCAAGTTTTAATTCGAGATTCGGAGAAAGAGTTAACGGTTGGCAGTTAAAAGTGAAAAGTTAAGGTGTTTTGCGTTGCAATTGATTTTGTTCACGGGTATGTCACTGTTCACTGTCAACTGTTAACTGAGAAAAGGCGGGCGAATACGATTCGCCCCACAATAAAGGCGTTGCGGGCGGATGATATCCGCCCCTACATTAAAGGCGCTGGGCCTTGATTTTGATGTTGTTGCGGCTGGCGAGAGAGGTGTTGATGTCGATGGCGTAGTCAATCTCCATGTCCAACCGGTCGGGGCTGTCGGTGATCTTGATATCGCCGCCGTTAACCCCTATGTAGACATCGCCGAGCGGCGTATGATACTGGCAGATATGTCGTCGCCCTTTTTCGATCAGTAAGCCGCTCTCGCCGTCGCGTTCAAGTTTGAGCAGTTTGCCGTCGTAGCGCAGCACGGTGGTGACTTCACCCAACCCGTGTTCGACGGGTTCGGGATATTCCAGATAGAGCTCGCCGTTTTCGTTTTTCATCTTGCCCTCGACGAAAAAGTCGCTGACCGTCTGATCGGGATCGGTGAACTGGGTGCCGGTGATATGCAGTTTGACGGGTTGTTTTTTCATAACAGTACCCCCTTTTCGGAAGTTTAGAATGTGTTTGGATTTAGTATTGGTCGATATCGACCAAGGTACAGGAGTGATTGCCCATGTGAGGCAGATCATTTAAAGTGTCTTTGGCAAAGAGCTCGAAAGCTTCGGGTCGGTCTGAGACGTAAAATTCAAGCGCGCCGCCGTTTTGATTATTCAGATGTTCTCCCGCTAAGAAAGCGGCGATTCGTTTGGCGGCTTCTACTGCAGGATCAATCAATATGATGCCGGGCAGGTGATTTTGAATGGTCTGCCGGAGCAGGGGATAATGGGTACAGGCCAGTATCGCCGCCGCCGGTCTGCGTTCCGCGATTTTTTTGAGATAGAAGTTCGCCGCTTCATTGGCAATCGGGTCGTCCGGGTCGGTATGGCCGTTTTCAACCAGCGGAACAAACAGCGGGCAGGCCTGCTCGACGATTTGTGCGTTGGGTTTTGCGGCGGTGATCAGCGAGCGGTGGCTATGGCTTCGGATGGTTGCCAGTGTACCGAGTACGGCGATTTCACCTTTGTCCGCAAAATTTACGGCTTCCGCAGCACCTGCCGAGACGACATCAAAAAACGGAATGCCGACGCTGCTTTGAAGCGCTTTCCCCGAGACGGAGCTGACGGTTCCGCAGGCGACGACCATGGCTTTGATATTTTTGGTCATTAAAAAGGCGGCGTCCTGGGCGGCATATTTATTGATTGTGGTTTCGGGTCGGGAACCGTAAGGCACGCGCGCGGTGTCTCCGAAATAGACAATGTTCTCATGGGGGAGCAATCGAACCACTTCCCGAAGAACGGTCAGCCCGCCGAGGCCCGAGTCAAAAATGCCGATGGGGTTTTCAACGCGCATGCAAAACTCCGTTCCGCGCCGAATAAGGCGCAAAGATTAAGAAAAGTTTAAAGTGGTTACCGAATGCTTTTGCGTGCGTTCGGCGGCTGAGAAGGAATAATGCGGGTTCTTGAGAGAGAGTTTGACGGTGATTTCGATGTTGATACCGATCTGTTGAATTTCAACGGATTCGATGGCCGAAAAATCGGACGGCGTGAAGGTCTCGGACACAGAACCCGACAGCAGACACCCGGAGAGTGAAATCGTAAAAGCACCGTTGTGATAGGCGATATCGGTGAACGGATAAAACAGGCCGTCGCCGTTTGCGCGGGAAAAACCCATCTCGATTCCGGAGGCGGTAACCGTCAGTAGGTCGAGTGAGGGCAGGGGATCGTAATTGACGGGGCTGCCGTCGACGTCGACCGGGCCGGTTCGGCCTGCGATATCGGCTGAAAGGAAGCCGTCGTCCATAGTATATTCAAGCAAATGATCTGAGACACGCAGAAACTGCACCGAGCGGGGTAATTTTAAAATGCCGTTCTCGGTCTCGGTTACGTTGAAGTAAAATTCGTTGATGCCGTCGTGGGAGACGAGCGTCGCGTTTTGCGCCAACAGCTCGAGCGACCCGGTGTCGAAACAGAAAAGCAGCCACTGATCTTCGTGCGATAGGGTTTGACAGCGGGCGAGAGCGTATCGGTAAGGGCCGACATACATCTCGTTAAGTTCGGTAATCTCTGCCGAGGAGCCGATGAGGTCGGGCAGACGTACTGCGAGAATTTGAGCTTCTTTTTTATATTCGGACTCGGTCAGCGTGACGTTGCGGACGGTTGTGTCGATTTGAGAGGAGTTGTCAATGGGTGCGGGTGCGCTGTAGGGATCGGGCGGCGGTGCGCAGCCGGCTGTGCCGGAAATTGCGCAGCAGACAAGAAACGCCGCCGTTAAGGCGACGGTCAACATCCGCTTTTCGACCACAAAAATCACAACCCTTCCGCTTGCGGCTCTGCATAAAAAGCCACAATATATTTATACAGGATTTTCGTCAAATAGTCAAGGCGGAAACGGTCGAAAGGCCAATCCCACGCCAACACCGGAGGCGTTTTATTCGAAACGCGTCGTCATCCGACGCGTTTGTGAGCGGCATCTAGTTAATATTTTAGGTTTGCACTGTTCTACACCTATCCTCAGAAGAAAAATCTAATTCCGCCTGCAGGCGTACCTTGGTTAGGGGGGCTAGCGAAGCGCGAAGGGGGGATAGTCCCGAATCCCCCCTTCGAAGAAAAAGCACCTAAATAAAAAAACACCCACAAGACAGTGAATGCTTTTTCTTGGCCTGCCCGATGGGATTCGAACCCATGGCCTTTGGAGTCGGAGTCCAACACTCTATCCAGCTGAGCTACGGGCAGAGACAAGCGTCATTATAGCACAACATCGGGTTTGACGCAACATTCAATATTTAATAATAACACCGTGACTCGCCGAAATATCATGTAAATTTTCATCCGAATTATATTGCGATTTTGAATACCCGCTGATATAATAAAACCGTCACTTTCGGGAACAAAGTGTGCAAAAGAAGTGAGCAGTGGCCGTAAAAGACGGAAACATGTCGCTGCGCGCCGTAAATTGTTTGCTGTCGACGGTGATAATAAAGTGAAAATTATAAGGGGTGGCGTAACGATGGATTTTATCAAGGACAAGATCAGAGTTACCTGCGAACAGCTGAAAAAATATGCCTATGAAGACCTCGGGACGGTGGAGAATCTCGAATTCGTTGAGAGCGAATATAAAGACGGCAATACGCCGCCGGAATCCGGATGGAAACCGTTTTCACCGGAGAATGACCGTTTGGGCGGCCGCGAAAAACACTGGTGGATGCGTACCAAACTCCATGTCCCCGAAGTCGGCGAGGGAAAACAGATTGCGCTGGAACTTCTGACGAGTTCGAGCGGTTGGGACGCGCTCAATCCACAGATGATTGTCTATCTCGACGGACATATGGTGCAGGGCGTTGATGTCAATCACACCGAAGTGCTGCTTGAGGGTGGTACTTCCGCCGATTTGCTGCTCTACATTTATTCCAGCATGAACGAGGCGAAATTCGACTTTTCCGCCAAATACAAGGGCATCGATCTCACGTCCGAGGCCATGTATTACGATCTGTATGTGCCGTATTCTTCGCTGGATTGTTTTGATCCCAAAAGCGAGAGGCACATCAATACGCTTAAACAATTGGAACTGGCGGTAAATCTGCTGGATTTGAATCAGCCCAAGAGCCCGACATATTATGCCTCGATTACGGTTGCGCGCGGGCAGCTTGAAAAGACTTTTTACAAGGGTCTTTGCGGCAAAGGAGACGCGATTGTCGCCTGCGTCGGACATACCCACATCGACGTGGCCTGGCTGTGGCCGCTGCGCCAAACTGTCGAAAAGGCACAGCGCAGTTTTGCCACCGTCGTCAACCTGATGAAACAATACCCCGAATATAAGTTTATGTCCTCGCAACCGCAGCTGTATCAGTTCGTCAAAGAACAGGCACCGGAACTTTATAAGGAGATCAAAAAGCTGGTTAAAGAGGGACGCTGGGAAGTTGAGGGCGCGACCTGGCTGGAGATGGACACCAATCTGGTCAGCGGCGAATCGCTGGTGCGCCAGATGATCTACGGCAAGCGGTTTATGAAAGAGGAGTTCGGGGTTGACAGCAAAATTTTGTGGCTACCCGACGTCTTCGGTTACAGCGCGGCACTGCCTCAGATTATGAGAAAGAGCGGCGTTGATAACTTTATGACGACAAAGATCGCCTGGAATGAGCGCAACATGCTGCCTTATGATTCCTTTTATTGGGAAGGCATCGACGGCAGTCGGGTGTTCTCGTTCTTCGTAACCACGCAGGATCGTCCGCAGCCGCGCAAAAACGAGATCGCCTGTACTTACAACGGCCGTTTGACCGCAGGACAGATTCTCGGTACCTGGGAGCGGTATCAGCAGAAGGCTTTCAACAACCGCACAATGACCACGTTCGGTTATGGTGACGGCGGGGGCGGCCCAACCAAGGAGATGCTCGAGACACAGCGGCGGCTCTCCTACGGACTGCCCGGCATCCCGAAGACCGAAATGAGTTTTGCCGGTGAGGCAATTGCGACTGCCCGAAAGAATTTTGACAAGACGGCAAAAGAGCTCAAACGATTTCCGCTGTGGGTGGGCGAGCTCTACCTCGAATTCCACCGCGGCACCTATACCTCCATCGCCAAAAACAAGAAAAACAACCGAAAAAGTGAGTTTTTATATCAAAAAGCCGAGACGCTTGCCGTGACAGACGAATTGCTTTTGGGCGGCAAATATCCGCAGAAAAAACTTGCGGACGGCTGGCGTACGATTCTGCTGAACCAGTTCCATGACATCATTCCCGGCTCTTCGATTTTTGAGGTCTATGAGGACAGCGACAAACAGTATGCCGAGGTTAAAAAAATCGGCGAAAAGGCAGCCGAAGACGCCAAAGCGCACATTGCGGCCAACATCGGCACCGAGGGCGGCGTTGCGGTCTTTAATCCGACCGGCTTTACGACGGACGGAGAAGTTCAAGTCGACGGAAAGACCGGCAGCGTCAAGGGCATTCCCGCGCACGGATGGAAGGTGACCGAGCCCGATTTTGACTGCAAGGTCAAACTCGACGGGCGGACTGCCGATAATAAATATTATAAGATGATCATTGACATCAACGGAAATATCTCCCGGCTGTATGATAAGAAAAACAAACGCGAGGTCTTTAAGCGCAGCGAAGTGGGCAACGAAATTCAGATCTTTGAGGATCTGCCGCGCCAGTACGACGCATGGGAGATCAGTGATTATTACAAGCAGAAGATGTATAAGCCCGACGAGGTGCTTGAGATCAAGCAGATCACCGATGGCTGCCGCGCCGGATTTAGAATTAAAAAGCGTATTTTGACTTCGACAATTGAGCAGAACATCTGGCTGTATTCCGACAACCCGCGCATCGACTTTGAGACTGTGATGGATTGGAACGAGGAACACCTGTTGGTTAAGGCGGCTTTTCCGATTGATGTGCTGGCCGACAAGGCGACCTATGAGATCCAATTCGGCCATCTGCAGCGTCCGACCCATGAGAACACAAGTTGGGATAAGGCCAGATTTGAGGTTTGCGCGCACAAGTGGGCGGACATCTCCGAGGTGGGTTACGGCGTCTCGCTGCTCAACGACTGCAAATATGGTTATAACGCTGAGGGCAGCACACTCAAGCTGACGCTGTTGAAATGCGCCACCAGTCCGAACCCGCAAGCCGATAAGGGACATCATGAGTTCACCTATTCACTGCTGCCGCACGTCAGCAATCTCCGCAATACCGGCACAATTAAACAGGCCTATCTGCTCAACTGCCCGTTTGAAGCCGTCAAACTCGGAAAGCAGAAAGGCAAGTTGGCGGAAGATTATTCATTGGCCTCCTGCGACGGTAAAAACGTCGTTATAGAGACAGTCAAGAAGGCCGAGGACGGGGACGGCGTGATTGTGCGTCTTTATGAGAGTTTCGGCAAACGCTGCAACACGACGGTGAAATTCGGATTCGGGGTTGAGCGTGTGTCGCTGTGCGATCTGCTTGAAAACGAGATCAGAGAACTGACCGTGAGAGACGGAAAAGTCAGGCTCGGAATCAGTAATTTTCAGATCATCACGCTGAAGGTCCGCGCGAAACGTTAAGCCTCTTAAAAGCGCTCTGTGTACGGAAAATTTAAGAGTTGTATTTGGGAAAAAGCTGTGATATAATATGTTTTTGAGGAAGGTGGTGTTATTTTGGAGAACAATAAGGTTGCGCTGAAAATCGGACCGCTGATTTTAAATTTGACAACAAACGATACGGCTCAATATGCCCAAACGCTTGCGGCTGAGCTTGATTCCCGCCTGACCGCCATGATGAACTCCAATCCCAACATGACCTTGGCGCAGGCGATGGCATTGATTTCGCTCGATGCGATGGACAGCGTAAAAAAAGCGAATGACGCCGCAGACAACCTGCGTGGTCTGCTCAAGACTTATTTGGAAGATGTCAACAAGTACCGCAGTGCCGCTGAGGATGCAAAACGTGAAAATGACCGGCTGCGTGCGGAATTAGACACCAAAAACCGCTAAAAAGACAGGGGGAAACACAATGAAAACCATATCCAAGTTTACCGGACTGCTGTTGGCACTGGTGATGGCGGTGTCGCTGTTCGGCACGGCCGTGTCCGCCACATCGTCGACCTATGTAGGAACTACATACAGCATGACGTATTCAGTCCAAATCGCCGACTCCATTCCGCCGGTTCTTCAGACCATGTCCGACACCGGTGTTTTCGGCACTGCAACCACGCTTTACGGTGCTGAACAGGTCAATCCCATTCTTGTAAACACGTTAGGCGCTTCTGCTGCGTCTACATACACGTTCACGGGTTGGACGATCGACGGCACGTTTTATGCGGCGGGCGCCAGTTTCAATCCGACGGTTTATAAGTCCGGATACATCGCTTATGCGGTCTTTAAGACACCGAAAGTGGTGATCGGTTTTACTGCCGGCTCGAGCAATCTGAGCACAACGGTCACGGGCACACTTCCCACCCCGATTACCACAACGCCGAACGGCACCTTCACATTCCCGACGACGGACCTCGCACGCCGTAACTATACGTTTGCGGGTTGGTTGTTTAACGGCCATGTCTATCTGCCGGGTGAGACCTATACGCTGAGTGACGTCTCACTTTCGAGCATGGACAGCAACGGCTATATCTATTTGAATGCCGAGGCATTCTGGACCGAAAACGCCAACAAAGAATATATTCTGTATTTGACCCCGGGCGTCGCCAGCACCGACGAAAATCCGATTAAGCCGGTCGAATACGGCACTTATGCCGCGAACACCGAACTCAATATCTATTCGATCCCCTGTCCGTTTACACCTGCGGGATTGAAATTTGTCTGCTGGAACTATAAATCGACCAGTTTCACCGAACAGTATCCGACATTGAAAATCACGGAAGACACCTTCCTTTCGGCGCAGTGGGAAGAAATCACCAGCTCGGTGGAGTCTTCGGTTGTCAGTTCGGTCGAGAGTTCGGTTCCCAGCTCTCAGGAGAGTTCTCAGGAGAGTTCCGCAACCAGTTCCAAGACCAGCTCCAAAACCAGTTCCGCTGTGAGTTCAAAAACCAGTTCCGCAGCTTCTTCGGTGGCTTCGACACCCGCTTATGAGAGCATGACGCTCACCGATCCGGCTACCGGAATCATGGTCAGCGGTACGTTCCTGAATAATACCACCCTGACCGTCAACCGCCTTTCCGCCGATACCGAAACCGACGCCTATGTTAAAGCACTGCTCGGTAACGCCGTGGCCGGTTATGACATCACATTGACCAATGCAGATGAACTCAGCGGTTTCTCCGGCTCTATCTTCTTCCCGTTCACACCGATTACGCTGACCGAGGACACGGCTGTGGTCACCTATCATATTATGCCGTACGCTCAGTATGCAGCGCAGAACAACGGCTCTTCGCTGTTGTTTGAAAAGGATGCCGACGGTAAATATGCCGCACAGACCTCCGGCGATCCGATCATGGCGACGAACTATTACGAGCTGGACGGCTATACCATTACCAAAGTACTGGGTGCGACAGCCCCGACCAAAGGTGCGTTTATGCTCTCGGCCGATACGGTTGCCGTGTTCACCATTCAGCTTGCTACAACGGGTACAAACCTGACCGGAACCACGGTATCGTTTGACTCGCTGTCCAAGTTTGTGATTACCTCGGCGCTGTATGACTCGGCAGCAGTGCCCGGCAGTACCGAAAACACCGGTCTTAATCCGCTGGTTTGGGTCGGCATCGGCGTGGCGGTTTTGGCCGCGTTCGGCATTGTGATCATCCTGCTGTCGCGTAAAAAGACCCCGAAAAAACCGCACTTGGATGAAGACGACGATTCCGATGTGCTGATGAGCTAAGATAAAATAATCCGAACAATGGAAAGGAGCGGTGAAAGCCGCTCCTTTTTGGTTGTTCAGGCATATTTGCGCAAAACGCCCCGTATGCTTTGTATGAACCGAACATACAAAGGGGTGGGCGTATGCCGAAAATCACACAAAAGAGTTGGAGAATACTGCTTATCGTGGGCATATTGGCGGTATGCGGGGTAATTATCTGGGCGGTGATCGCCGCAGACAGGCCGCCGAAATTGTCGCGGGTGCCAAAGACCTATGACAATTTGGTCACGGCGCTGATCGGAGAGAACACCGCTAATAAAAAGTATCTGCTGTACGCCGAAAAAGCCGAGAGTGAGGGCAATACCCAAGCTGCATTGTTGTTTCGGGCAATTGCGGCCGGAGAACGGGTACATATTGAGCGGGAGTATAAGCTGGCAAATGACGTGGCTCCGCTGGAGATGCCGCCGTCCGGCAGTGTGATCATCGGGGATACCGAGGAAAATCTCGAGGACTGCATCAAGAATGAAAACTACGAGACCGCGTTGATGTATCCGCAGTTTGCCCGGACCGCCGAAACGGAAGATTATCCGACGGCGGCCGATGCATTCGGTGAGATCGGAAAAGCAGAGGCGGTTCACGAGCAGCTTTACCGGGAGATGCTGACCAAGTTGGAAAAGACGGGTAGTGCCACGGATGCAGTGGTCTATTTTGTCTGCCCGGTTTGCGGCAATGTATATGAGGGTGCGCCGCCCGATCGGTGTCCGATCTGCGACACACCGGGTTCGAAGTGGGTGGAATATAGATAATAATCCCAAATAATATTTTAGTTGATAATGAACAGTTGACAGTGTACAGTGACATATCCGGGGGATCGTCGTAAAACAGAAAGTGACATTCCGTCGCCATGCGGCTGTGGGGAATGTCACTTTTCACTGCTAACTGCGAACTGTTAACTTTGCTTATTCTGTTTCTTCCAATAAAACAACTGCATGGGCGCAGATGGCACGGCGGTCGCCCGTGACGCCGAGACCTTCTTCGGTTGTGGCCTTGACGCTGATGCGATCGAGTTCCACACCGCAGGCCTCGGCCAGATTTTTGCGCATTCTTAAAATATGCGGAGCCAGTTTGGGCGCCTGTGCAATGATGGTGACATCGGCGTTGCCCAGCCAATAGCCTTTTTCCGCAAGCAGACCCACGACGTGTTTGAGCAGCTCTATGCTGTTTGCGTCGCGGTATTGTTCGTCGGTATCGGGAAAATGTTTGCCGATATCGCCGAGTGCCGCTGCGCCCAGCAGGGCATCAATCAATGCATGGACGGCCACATCGGCGTCGGAATGGCCGAGCAAGCCCTTTTCAAACGGGATCGTCACACCGCAGAGGACAAGCTTTCGCTCTTCTTCGAGACGGTGGAGATCATAACCGTGGCCGATTCTCATGAAAATTCCCCTTCCGCAAGTATTTTGGCGACCGCGATGTCAATCGGGCCGGTGAGTTTGATGTTCCGGGGGTCTCCGGCACTTAAATAGACCGAATGACCCATGAATTCGAATAATTGACAGTCGTCCCGGAAATCCTTTCCGGCGGAAGCGGCGACCGACATGGCCCCGCGATAAAGCCCCGCGTCGAAGACCTGCGGGGTTTGGACGCTGAAAAAGCGGTCGCGGTCGGCAGTGCGCACGACGAAGCCGTCGGAGGCTTCCTTTAATGAATCGGTGACGGCGAGCGCGGGAACGGCGGCGCCGTATTTTTCGGCGTCGGCACAGACGGAGTCGATCAGTTCGGTTGTTACAAGCGGTCTTGCGCCGTCGTGAACCGCAATCAGTTCGATTTCGGCATCGGTCTGGTCGAGCGCGGCGGTGACCGACTGCTGACGGGTCTCTCCACCGGTGACGACGGCTTTGAGCTTGGTCACGCCGAGGGTTTTGGCCAGATTCCAAAAGGCCAACACATCGGTCTGTTTGGCCGAAATGATGATTTCGGTGATAGATTCCGAGTACTGGGCGGCGAGTAGCGGCCCCGATACTGCCGGACGCCCCGCGAGAGATAAAAAGATTTTGTCACGTCCCATGCGGCTGGCACTGCCGGCGGCGGCAATGATGAAAGCGGTTTTTTTCATGAAATCGGCCCTCCGTTTCAGGAAATCAGCGTTAAAATTCAGGCGAACAGCGCCGTTTTCGAAGTTTATTCCGCCCGTTTTTATTTTAACACAATCCCTGTTGATACGCAATTGAAATTGTGGTAGAATATGTTTGACAAAAAGCGCGTGGAGATGATAAAAACGCGCCGGCGCCGCACGGCGGCGTTTTCGGGAGGTAAAAATGATAAAATTGAAAAATCCGTTGATTAAGAAACGGGAGAACCTGATGGTATGGAAGGTCTTTTTGACCGCGCTGGGGATCGGCATTGTGATGATTTTGCCGTTCATCATCAAGGACGGGGGATATTTCTTTTACTACGGCGACTACAACGTGCAGCAGGTGCCGTTTTGGCAGTACTGCGCCGAACAGGTCAAGAGCGGGAATTTCTTCTGGAGCTGGGAGACCGACCTCGGCTCCGACTTTATCAGCGCCTACAGCTTTTATACCATCGGAAGCCCGTTTTTCTGGCTGGCAATGATTTTCCCCTCCTCTTGGATGCCCGCGCTGATGGGTCCGCTGATGATGCTCAAGATGGCCGTCGCGGCGGTGGGCGCGTTCTTGTATATGCGCCGCTATATCAAGGATCCGGATTACGCGATGATCGGCGCGCTGCTTTACGCCTTCTCGTCCTATACCATTTATAATATATTCTTCAACCACTTCATTGATGTCGTGGCGGTCTTCCCGTTTATGCTGCTGGCCTTCGACATGCTGTTTGAGGACAATAAATGGGGCTGGTTTGCGCTGTTTACGGCGGTGAACCTGCTGACCAACTATTTCTTCTTTGTGGGCGAGGTCGTCTTCTTTATCCTGTATTATGTGATTCGCGTCACTTGTCCGGACGACTGGAAGTTTAATTTCAAAAAACTGCTGCACGGGATTTTGGAGGCTTTGGTCGGCGTTGCGATTGCGGCGTTCATGATGCTGCCGAGCTTTTTGGAGCTGATGTCGAATCCGCGGCTCGATTCGGTGTTTAACGGCTGGGGCTTTTACATTTACGGTGAGACAAGACGGTACATGGGCGTTCTGCATGCGCTGTTGTTCCCGCCCGAACTGCCGCACTTCACTTATTTTATCGAAAATTCCAACACCCGCTGGCAGTCGGTTGCGGCTTGGCTGCCGCTGTTTGCGCTGTCGATGGTGATTGCGTTTTTGGCCGCGAAAAAGTCCAAGGGCAGCTGGCAGAAACGGGTTTTGATCTGCTTCGGCGTGGCGCTGCTGATGCCGGGCGTCGGCAGTATCTTCTATTTGATGAAAGCGGTCTATTACTCCCGCTGGCTGTATATGGCGGTTATGGTGATGGCGCTCGTAACGGTCAAGGTGCTTGAAAACTACGAGGAATACGACTTGAAACTCGGTATGAAGTGGAATGCCATCTTCACCCTGTTACTATTGATACCGATTGCGTTTTTGCCGGTGGTCTCCGGTGACAACACGATTTCACAGATCGGACTCTATGTAAAAAACTGGGGCGCGCCGATCATGTTTGCCATCAGCGCCTGCATCACCGTTGCCTGCATGGTGATCCTCTATCTGCTGTATGACCGGCTGCTGAAACAGGGCAAAGTGGCGGTGTTCAAGAAATATGTCTCACTGTCACTGGTGCTGGTCATCTGCCTTTATTCACTGTTCATTCTGACTGCGGGCAAAGTCTCTTCCGAGAGTTCGCAAGTGATGATCGACAATTCCCTGAACGCGGCGAATCTGGAGATTCCGGGCGCGCCGGAAGATGAGTTTTACCGCATCGATGTGCTTGACGGCCTCGATAACCAGGGGCTTTATTGGCGAAAGTCTTCAATCAACTTTTTCCACAGCGTTGTCTCACCCTCGATCATGGAATTTTACGAGTTTATCGGCGAGGAACGCAACGTCGCTTCCCGCCCGGCCGCTTCTCTGAACGGTCTGCGTTCGGTCACCTCGGTCAAATATATCTTTGAAAAGGAGACAAAGACTTCCTATCAATCGCTTTACAATACCTCTTACCTGACCAACATGAACGGGTATGACGTCTATGTCAACAACAACTATATTCCGTTCGGATTCACTTATAACGATTACGTTCTTGAGTATGACGCCAAAAAAGTCGACAGCAGCAAGATCAGCGATTTGATGGTGTATGCCCTTGTGCTGGATGATGAAACGGCAGCCAAGTATTCCTATCTGTTTGACAGCCAGATTTATTATCCGAGCGAGGAGTTGAATCTGACTTCCGCCGGATTTAACACTGCGGTCGAGGAGCGCAAAGCCGAAACCGCATATAATTACAACCGCACGAACAAAGGTTATTCAGTGGACATCGATCTGACAAAAGACAATCTGGTGTTCTTCAGCGTGCCGTATGAATCGGGTTGGAGCTGCACGGTCAACGGAGAGTCCGTTACGGTTGAAAAAGCCAATGCCGGACTGACGGCGGTGTTGGCCAATACCGGACACAACCACATCGAATTCACTTATGAGACGCCGGGTCTGAAAAAAGGCGTGATGATCAGCGCTGTCGGGTTGGTACTGCTGGCCGGTCTGTTCGTTGTCGGCGCGGTCGTGAAGAAGAGACGTCCGGTTGAAGCGGAATTGATCACGGAACCCGCTTTTACACCTGAAAACGCCATTATGCCGGAACTGACGGGGGAAATTGCCGTGCCGGAATCGGCAAATCCGGAACCGCTTGCAACCGAACCGACGGTATCGCAAGTCATCACGCAAGAGCAGGTCCCGGCACAACAGCCGGAAGCACCTGTACAGGAAGAAGTAATTGCGCAGGAAGAACCGAAACAGAACCCCGAAGATCAAGAGGAACAAAAATAATTTTAAAAACGGGAAAGGGATGTCTGTAAAATGGCAAAGACGCTGTATATCGTCGTCCCCTGCTATAACGAGCAGGAGGTGTTTCCCGAGACCAAAAAACGGCTGTGTGAAAAACTGGCTACGCTGATCGCGGAAAATAAGGTGTCGGAGCAAAGCCGCGTCTTTTTCGTCAACGACGGCAGCAAAGATGCGACTTGGAATCTGATTGCCGAGGCGTTCGAGGAAGAGCCGCTGGTCTGCGGGATGTCGCTGTCGCGCAACCGCGGGCATCAGAATGCGCTGCTGGCCGGATTGCTCTCGGCGGCCGCACACTGCGATTTCACGATCTCCATCGACGCTGATTTGCAGGACGACATCAACGTTTTCGACGAGATGGTCGCAAAATACGACGCCGGAGCCGATATCGTTTACGGCGTCCGTGGCGCACGGGAGACCGATACCGCTTTCAAACGCAACACCGCGCAGGAATTTTATAAATTCCTCGCGAAAATGGGCGTCGAGACGGTCTACAATCACGCCGACTTCCGCCTGATGAGCCGCCGTGCGATCGAAGCGCTGCGGGAATTTAAAGAAGTCAACCTCTATCTGCGCGGCATGGTGCCGATGCTCGGATTTAAGACCGACAAAGTGTTATACGAGCGCAGCCCGCGTCTTGCCGGCGAATCGAAATATCCGCTGAAACGGATGTTGGCGCTGGCGTTGGACGGTATTACGGGATTTTCGATCAAGCCGATTCGCATGGTGTTCTGGACGGGCGTTTGGATCGTTATTTTGGCGTTGATTGCGTTTATCGTCGGGTTGGTGCTGTATCTTTGCGGCGTGTTGGCAACCGGTATGATGGCGGTCGTTTCGGCGCTGTTCTGGCTGGGCGGCATGCAGATGATCGCTATGGGCGTTGTGGGCGAATACGTCGGCAAGGCGTATCTGGAGACCAAACAGCGTCCGCGGTTTGTGATTTCGGAGATCAAAGTCAAATGAGTGGGTTTTACGATCGGGTTTATAACGCTGTGAAGCTGATTCCGAAAGGCCGAGTGGCCACCTACGGGCAGATTGCGGCGATTGCAGGTAATTCGCGCGCTGCGAGAGCCGTGGGCTGGGCACTGCATGTCAACCCCAAGCCGGGTTATATTCCATGCCATCGGGTGATCAACCGGTTCGGTAAAATCTGCGAGGGATTTGCGTTCGGCGGACCCGAGGTTCAGAAGCGTCTTCTTGAAGAAGAGGGCGTCGAGGTCAGTGACGACTATTTTGTGGATTTAAAAAAGTACGGGATTTGAATATCTTTACGGTACGTTTTAACCTAACGTCAAATTTCAAACTCGATAAACACAAAAAAGGAGACCCGGTATATGTCCAAACTTGCCGACGTCAACACGACGGATCTGCGCGCAGCGATAGAAGCGAGCTGCAAAACCATGTGCAGCGTGTTTAATGCCGACGACAACAACATTCCGTTTTTTACGACGGAGGTCTATCCCGAAGTTTATATGGCGTTTCATCCGAGTTTGAGTGAGTCTCACGTTCCGGGGCGGCATCTGAATGCGCTGCTTACGGCACAGGACCTGTTGGGAATTCCGATTGGAGAAGAGAATATTACGAAACATGCCGAGGCCGCTTTCTTTTCATACAGCGGCCCCGTTTTATTGCCGCTCAACCGCGAGATCGAAGGGCAATCGATCCCCAACAGATTGTTGATTCACAATATCCGCGAGGGCTTTCACGCACTTTACGCGCTGGTGAAATACCGTGGCAGTGAACGGGCAAAAGAACTGGCCGAGAAGAGCATCGCGGAAATCCATCGCTTCTGGAACCCCGATACCGATTGGGATATAAAACGGCTGGAAGAATGCGGCGTGACGGTCGTTTCGAGAAATAGTTTTATTCAGGAACTCGGGCGCTCGATAGGGCCGCTGGTGAAATATTACCGAGCAACCGGATACGCACCGGCTTTGGAACTTGCGTTAACATTGAAAGAAAAGGCGATTACGGAATATTATAAACCGGACGGGGATTTCGATCCGAAATTGTTCGGCACAACGCACACGCACTCGGTGACCTGCGTGATGTCGTCGCTGGCACAACTGGGTGATTTGCTGCAGGATGCCGAATTGATCGAGCGGGTGCGGGCGTTTTATGACAACGGGCTGTGGAAACTGCGCGACGAACTGGGTTGGGCGGTGGAGGCGTACGGTTCCGAAAAAAATCCCGACCGCGGCGAAACCAATTCTTCGGGCGACATTGTCGAGACCGCACTGATCTTGGGGAAATGGGGATATCCGCAATATTATCAAGACGCGGAACGTATTTTGCGGGGGCATTTGCTGCCCAGCCAGTTACGGGACGTCTCTTTTATCCGCGATCCGAAAAACCCGCAGAATAAAGACGGGTTAAGAGATGTGGCAAAACGCCATTTCGGTGCTTACGGGTTTCCGGCTCCTTATGGGCATTTTCCGGCGGATGCGGGCAAAGTCAAATTCAATATGGATATCGTGGGCGGAACGGTCGGCTCTCTATGTGAAGCGTATCACTGCGCGGTGACGTATGAGGACGGCGTTCATCGGGTCAATCTGCTGTTCGATCTTGACAACGAAAACATATCCGTTCAATCGCTCTATACACACGATTCGCTGAAGATCGTTCTGAAACAACCGGGTGCGCTTTTTGTGCGCATACCGTCATGGGTTGATCGGGAGAGAATAACTGTTGACGGAGCGAAACCGGGCGGTTTTCACAACGGGTATTTATTCCTTTCAAAAACAGCCGTAAATCAACTTGTCACGATTCATTTTAAATTGGTTAAAAGCGAAATGGTTCTCCGTCACAGGACGAGGGATATTCGCGTCCGGATGCTGGGAGACCGTGTTGTCGCCATGGACAATTTCGGCATGGATCATACGTTTTTTGATGCGATTGACTGAAGTGCATATCGGGTGATAAAATGAAAAACGCAATTCATAAATCCGAAGAATGGTTTTCCGTGGTTATTTTACCGGATTCTCAGCGGTATGTCGAGGACGGATACAGGGAAGAGCGGATCGGTTGTCTGCAAAAGCAAACAGATTGGATATTGGAAAACCGGGAGAAAGAAAACATCAAATTCGTGTCCCACGTGGGGGACTATGTGCATCACAGGGAAAGTGTCACCGAAAGGCGCGCTTTTTTTGAGGTGTTTGATCGGCTCACCGGAATCGTTCCGTTCGGAATTTGCGCGGGGAATCACGACCTCTTATTCGGGGAGCGTTCAAAAGAGGTGCTGGACGGAAGAGGGAAAGTTTTTGGTTGCGAAATTTTCGACCAGCCCAATGTGAGAAGGGTTCGGGACGCCTTTTTTTCGCAGGAGAAATATCAAAAATATGATTACTGGATCGATTCGTGCAACGACTGTCAGAGTAACGCGCAGAAATTTGAGGCATTGGGCCAGGAATATGTTATCGTTCATCTTGAATTTTCACCGTCAGATCATACCGTGGATTGGGCTGACGGCATCTTGAAAAAATACGCAGATATTCCCGCAATTATAACGACGCATAATTTTATAACACCCGAAGAGGAGTTTGGCGTTACAACAAGAAACTCCAGATTGTCCTCTTATCAGGAGAATATGGCCGGAGAAGGCGACAATGCCGGAACGGATATTCTTGAAAAACTGGTGATTCCGAATCAAAACGTCTTTATGGTGCTGTGCGGTCATTTTGCCGATCAAAGGTTTGTAACGTTGAAAAATGAGGGCAGAGAGATCTATGCGATGCTCAGCGATTATGAATTGGAAAAACCGTATTACGGCAACGGGTGGATGAGGGTTCTTCGGTTTTTTCCAAAACAAAACCGGGTATCTGTGAGCACCTATTCGCCGTTTCTTGATGAGTATAAGACCGATAATAAAAACAAGTTTGATTTTAAAATGTTGAAGAAGGGCTGATCGATTACGACTCGCAATTTTTTCGGTTTCGGTCAAAACCCAATATTATATATAATGTATAGGGCGTTATAACGGGAATGATAAGAGCCGCCGGAATGTTTTCGGCGGTTCTTGATGTGGAAAATTGTTTGGAAAATGTTTTTGAAAGATTTTAAAATTTTTCTTATAAAAGCTCTTGACAATCCGTGGGGCATGTTGTATAATTCAAATCCGCGCCCCGAGGACGAGTGCCACGCCGAAAGGCGAAAAACCCGTCCGAAAGAACGCGAAAACAGCTCGATGGAAAGCACCGGGTGAGAAGAATTTCTTGTCAAAGAAATTCTTCATACAGCTTCGAGGCGCAGAGCCGAGAAGATGTTAGGACCTTGAAAATTAAACGATATTGAAAAAGCGAAGCGCAAAACTGTCAATAAAT
>DAOSWV010000008.1:3434-110934 GCA_035380125.1 Oscillospiraceae bacterium | reverse complement strand
TCGTGACATGTCACCGGCAACATAGCGTTGTGAAACAACGCATTGGAAGAATGTAACCATTCTTCTTTCGCCGGCGCGAGCACCACTAGCTCAGTTGGTAGAGCAGCTGACTCTTAATCAGCGGGCCCAGGGTTCGAGTCCCTGGTGGTGTACCAGTGACGCTATGCGTCGCAAGTAAGAAGTAATCGTGAAGAGTGAAGAAGTGATTCCGATCTCAAAACTGAATCTTCTGACAAAACTCCGTAACCGCAAAGACCCATGAGAAAGTGAATATCCTTTATCCGGCCCGTTGGATCAGAGCGTTAAACCGCTTGACCAACAAGAGAAGTGAATATCCTTTATCCGGCCCGTTGGTCAAGCGGTTAAGACACTGGCCTCTCACGCCGGTAACATGAGTTCGATTCTCATACGGGTCACCAACAGCTCACAAGTGAGCTGTTTAAAAGAACCTAACGGTTCTTCTCATCGATCAAATTCTCCGTATCCAACGACCAACGTCCTGAACAGTCAGGACAAAACAGCACGATGAATGCTGTACCACAAAAGGGTAACCCGCCCCATATGGAGCGTTTACCATATATCTTGCCGGTGTCGATTGCTTTGAGGTTCCACCCGTTCCCATTCCGAACACGGTAGTTAAGCTCACGGTCGCTCAAAATACTTGGCTGGTAACGGCCTGGGAAAATAGGTGACGCCGGCACAGAAACGATGGAAAACAGCTTGAATAAAGCTGTTTTTGTCGTTTATGGGGATAAATGAATGGACTTAAATGGATAAAAGTAGTATACTGTAGGCAATCAGTCGGGCTCTTAGCTCAGTTGGTCAGAGCTACCGGCTCATAACCGGTTGGTCCCGGGTTCGAATCCCTGAGAGCCCACCAAAAAAGCACTTGCAGAATCTGTAGGTGCTTTTTGTTTTATGAAGTGCTTTTTTCACCGGGGGGATAATCCCTGCGAGGGGATTCGGGACTATCCCCCCAGTGGCCGCTTCGCTCACCCCCCTAACCGAGGTAAACCTTCGGGTGGAATTAATAAAATAATTGATAAATTAATAAGCGTCAAAAGGCGCTTTTTGTATTGGTGGCCCTTTTTTGCTGTCGCAAAAAAGTATTAGCTTTGCATCTATGAATTTTATGCATCCCACAGGAATTAGAATTATTCTTGATAAAAATTTACTTCAACTCCATTATCAAAACTTGTACTTTCATAAAGACAACTTATTGATACATTGACGGTTTTTAAATTGCAACTGGTAAAAGCAAATCTCGAGATTTTATGTACGCTCTTTGGGATCGTTACAGAAGAGAGATTCGTGCAGCCATAAAATGTATATAATGGGATTTCGGTCAATCCATCGGAAATAATAGCGGATGATAAATTTGTACAATTCTTAAAAGTATACAAATCCATTTCTACAACGCTATTCGGGATAATTATTGAAGAGAGACCGGTGCATCCTTCAAAGGCGGATTCACCGATATGGGTAACACTGTTCGGGATAGTCACAGAAGTCAAACCTGTGCAGTCCTTAAAAGTTTCGTTATCAATATCAGTAACACTATCGGGAATTGTTATGGATGTCAAACCGGTACAACCGTAAAAGGCAGATTCGATATAAGTTACGCTATCCGGAATTGTCACGGATGTCAAACCGGTACAACCAAAAAAAGTGTTTCTGAAAAAAGTCACGCTGTCTGGAATTGTAACGGATTTCAAGCCGGTACAGTAAATAAAAGCGGAGTCAATCCAAGTAACACTGTTAGGAATCGTTATTGAAGTTAATCCGGAGCAGCCTTGAAAGGCGTAATTACTAATATTCGTAACACCGTTTTGAATTACCACGGTTTGAATGGAAGTATTATCACGAAATGCCTCAAACCCTATGGAAGTGACCGGAAGACCTTGGATTTTTGACGGAATGATAACATTGACATCTGAACCGGTGTACCCGGTTATTGATACTTTTTTATCAGAGATACGATATTCGAAGTATTCGGAGGGAGTGGATTTCACAACAGGAGTGCATGCAAACAGTGAAAAGAGAGTGAAAAATGCAATGAGTAAAGTAATTAATTTTTTCATATTTTAACTCCTTTATTTAAAACCTGAACTTATATTTTTATAATACTTTAAATTATTGGAAAATGCAAGATACTTTGACTTGCGTGATAATATCGGTATAAGGTATAATTAAGGGAATATTGGCTCATTTTAAAGGAGTTTTTTGTCTGAAAATGTTAATCGAATTTTGCGAAGTGAATACGAAATCTAGGTAATTCATTAAGTCAATACCTACCGGTGGTCGGTGACAGCGTGGAGAGTGAAGGCTGAGGGCGGGTTTATTTTATGGTAGAATAGCAACCAGAGTATTTGTAATTAATTGGAGGCAGCAATGGATATCATAAATCGAACTGTTATAAAAAAATATGAATATACGCAAGTGAATTTAATTACGGACGCCAATGGCAACAATTTTATAGAAAAAATTCGGTTTCATCTACCGCCTGTGTTACCCTTAACTTTTCAATACGACTACAACGAATTTGAAATGATTGAATCAATTATAAAAACGTTGGAAATACCCCATGCCCGAATCATCGAAAGCGTCCAAAATGAACAAAGCACAATATATATCATGGATTTTATAGACGGTATTCATTGCGAAGATGAACCCAAAGCGGAATATTTATATATTACCGCCGAAAAATTAGGCACAATATATCACCAATCAAAAATGAATATGAATCGCTTAAACAAGGATATTATTAAAAAATATACTTTAACCGAAGAGAATATTTTCGATTATATCAAAGTGATCAATCAGTATTATAAGATGCCGCCGATGGATTCAATGATTCATTATATATTTGAAAAATACCGGAACCGACCTTGTTTTGTTACGCATGGGGATGTTCAATTCAAAAATTTCATTTATAACGATGATTTGCATTTGATTGATTGGAGCGGGCAAATTGACCCGTTTTTTTCGGATTTACATAGTCTCGTAACGCAAGCGCACGAGGTAAATGCCGACATAGCGGAAATAAAAAGACGATACTTAAAATTTTCACAAATCAGTTCTTTAGATGATGAAGATATACTCATCGGAGGTATTATCGGTGCCATTAAGGGGGTTTTCAATTTATTGATCTTTGATTGTCCGATTGAATGGATAGAAGATTCTTATCATGGATTATTAAACCTTGTTTCTTTATTGGATTACCGCAAATAAAGATTAGTTTACCCATCTTTAAATAGGAGATGATTTTTATTGAAAAACATTATCATCGCAGGCCCGTCAAGAGCCGGGAAATCGACATTGGCGAGAAAATTAAACGAAGAACTGAATTATTTTGTCATCAGTGTCGATAAACTTGTCGCCACATTTCAAGGGGCATATCCGCAATTGGATATCCGATTGAATTGGGACAGAGATAAGACCACCGATAATATTGCACCGTTCCTGGGTCATTTTCTCGGCATGTTTTCTTCGGCGGACGGGCGCGGACTGCTCCCGTACAGTCATGGCGCTGTAGAAGGAAACCGGTTCGTGTTGGAAGGTGGGTACTTTAATTTCGAGAAGATATCGCCTATTCTGAAAACATATGGGATAGAAGAATTAAAAGATAATTTCATTCTGATCGGATTGGTGCAGAATAATAAAACAGTTGATGAATTCATAAGCGATTTTAAGAAATACGACACAAAAGACGATTGGACGTATCAATTCAATGATGATGATTTACGGGAAGTTGCGGAAGACGCCGTTTTATTCAGCCGGTCGATGTCTGAACATTTGGCGAAATACGGGTTTACGATTTATGATACGTCTGCGGATCGAGAGCAAGTTTTGGAGCAAATCGTAGAAGATATTAAGGCGAAATCGGTATAATGAAACATAGTCGTGGGTCAAGCTCATAAAAAACGGGAGAAGATACTGATGAAAATGATTCAGCAAATATTAAAAGATAAATATGATATAAGTGCGGTTTCAACGGAAACGGTGCCTGTAGGTTGGTCGGCGGCAGCGTGGAAGGTGAAAGGCGAGGACGGCGATTATTTTTTAAAGATATATGACAAGCAAAAGCCCTCTAAAAAGTGTTGGGTTGAACGAATTGACCGGTATATGCCGGCGGTGTTATGGCTGTCGCAAAATAACGGGCTTTCGGGGAATATGATTGCACCGCTGATGACGAAAAACGGGGCTTATAAATGGGAAGATGACGAATTTTTATATCTCGTGTTCCCTTATGTCGATGGGCAGACGATTGGACAAGAAGAATTGAGTCCGGAACAAGTGCGGGAACTGGCAAAAACGGTTGCAACATTGCATCGTTACGGGGCGGAGATTCCGGTTTCGACGCAAGGGTTGAAAGAGAACTTCGACGTTTCGTTTTGCGGTGAATTGAAAGAGTGGTTGGTAAAATCGGGATTGCTTTCGCAATATGCGGAGACAATTTTCAATTTTGCCGAGGAGCTTGAAAAAAGGGCGGTAACACTGCGAAAAGCGGATTTGAAGTTTGTATTTTGCCATACGGATATCCATGGTTGGAATCTGATGCAGGCGGACAAATTAATTTTGATCGATTGGGAGGGGTTGAAACTGGCGCCGCCCGAAGCCGACTTGTTTTCATTTACCAATGCATCTTTCTTCGGATATGCGTGGGAGGAATTTTTGAAGGAATACCGAACTGTTCATCCGGATTTTCAGGTAAATATCGAGGTGATGATGTTTTATCAATTGCGGCGTCGGCTGGAGGATATCCACGCGTTTGCTAAAAGTATTTTATTTGATGGGCTTTCTAAAGAGGATAAAGAACGGTCGATGTGGTATCTGAACCGCGAATGCGAAATATTAGCTGATATGTGAGATGCAATCAAAAAACAAGCTGCTTCATGGTGAAGCGGCTTGCCTTATTATTTAAAATAAGAGAGATCGTTTAATCGGGATATGATGTGGCGTTTATTTATATCTTCGTGTAAAAAGGAAACACCGCCCGACTTGCCGGAGAGATTGCATTGATTAAGCATGGTGATATCCAAACCGAGCCACAGGGCAAAAAATATGCTCAAAGTACCGTCGTGCGAAACGAGAATGAAGTTTTGTTCCGGGCTTGCCATGATTTGTTGGTAAAAACCCGAAAGGCGATTCCACACATCACGTTTGGATTCGGCTTCTGCGAATGGTATATCATCGATATTTTTCGGCCAATCGACGGTTCCCGGCCAGATGGAGCACTTTAAATTGGCACGTGCCCACTCCTTTGATTTCCCAACTGCCTCGCCGAGGTTGAATTCCCGCAAAGCAGGGGTAAGAATCGGTTCGACACCAAAATATCCGGCGACGATATCCGCCGTGTGTTTCGCTCGTTTTAAGTCCGAGGAATACAAGAGATATCGCTCGTTTTTTAGTTCTTCAAAGAGACGTTCTCCGATCCGTTTGGCTTGCTCAACGCCGAGTTCGGTCAAGTCCCAATCTGCCCAAGAACCGATCATACCGTTTGTATGCTGGGCGGACTGAGTATGTTGAATCGTAATGATGTTTTTCATGTATCCCCCTAAAACCGATACGAAGCGGCTTATTTATCTCCGAAAACCGAGCAGATGAGGGTTAAAATCCTTGAGGTCTGGTCTTCGGGGATATCTTCGCTGACTTGAAGCATGCAGGGGGAATTTTGCGCTTCGGCTTTGAAATTCAGAAGAAATTTTTCGATGGTCTCGTCGCTCTCACAGCAGAGGTTTGAGGGAAAGTTCGGGATGATCGCCTTGCCCGGGAAGGCATTCACGGCTTCGGTGAAGGTGTAATCCCCCCCGATTTGCGGCAGCGACATGGACTCGATGACATCGAAATCGGTGTTATTCAAATGGTCTATAAGGGCTTTGATCTTTCCGTCCAGATGGAAGACGTAGGGTTTGCCGGCCTGGCGCAGGATTTTGCACCGTTTGTTATAAAAGGGCATGCAGTATTTTTCGAAATTGTCCGGCGGGGTCATGTCCGAGGTGACATTCTCGGGCTGCCAGATCACATCCGCAGAGGACGAAGCCGCCATGTCGAAAACCTCATCCATTTTGGCTTCCATGGCGTTCATCAATTCAAGCACGGGGTCGGGATCGGTATACAGATCGACCAGAAACTGCTCCGCACCGGCCAATTCGATCAACAATTTTTGATAGGGGCTTCGATCCAGCCGACCGAGTACCACGCCGTCCTCACCGAGATCGTGCTTTTTTTGCTGAATACCGCTCTCGTTGCTCTTGATTACAGTGTTTTCGACGATGTATTGCAGGATTTTATAATCCTCGATATCTTTGATGTAATATTTTCTGATGTGTTCGCTGCCCGCACCGGCTGATTGGCCAATTTCGGCATACACCTTGCCGACCGGGGTTTGATAAGTCCTGCGTTCATAGAGATGGCCTTGCTCCCAAATATAGCGGATATCCAGATCGACGTTTTTGACCTCTGAGATATAGCCGGAATAATTGTGCCACGGCGGCGCGAGCATGGTCGTCACCGGATAATATTCGATAATGCCGAGGCCGCAGCCACGAAATTCACGTTCGGCGCTACCTCTGGGCAAATATCGGGAATAGATGCCGAGAGCCGTTCGGTCGGCTTTTTGGTTATGGTAGGCCGACAGCATTCTCTCTCTGGCGGTCATTTTGAGGCCTCTTTCATAAATGCTTCGACTTCTTCAAGCGACGGGATGGATTCGATGACGCCGCACTTGGTCACCGACAGCGCAGCGGCGTGGTTTGCAAAAATAATGGCGTCCTCGATGGATTGGCCCTTGGCAAGTCCGGCCATCAATGCGCCGCTGAAACAATCGCCCGCGCCCGTCGTATCCACTGCGGTCACTTTCGGGGTTTTAAAGAGCTTACCGCCGTCTTTGGTTACAAGCACCGCGCCCAGTTCGCCCAATGTGATGATGGCGACTTTAACACCCCTGTCCAAAAACCATTTTCCCGCTTCGCAGGCCGAATCAAAGCCGTCCACATGGATGCCGGTGAGCACCTTGGCCTCGTGTTCGTTAGGTTTGATACAATAAATATGCTGATAAAGTTTTTCGGGAAGCGGAGATGCGGGCGCCGGGTCGAGCAGGGTCTTGACACCCATACCGCTGACTTTTTCGAGTCCGTAAGCGACGATTTCCGGATTGTTTTCGAGCTGAAAACCGACGATTTCGGAGTCGCGCATCGCTTCAAGAGAGGCGTCGATATCCGCTTTGGAGAGGTTGTAGTTGGCGCCCGGCACGACCGAGATCAAATTTTGCCCGTTTTCGTCGACCAAGATCACGCTGATGCCGGTGTGGATGGTATTGTCCACGGCGATTAGGTCGCGGCAGATGCCCAACCGGTCATACATCGCAAAGGCGTCCTTACCGTAATTGTCGCCGCCGACACGCCCGATAAAACGGGCTTTTGCCCCCATTTTGGAGGCCGCAACGGCCTGATTGGAGCCCTTTCCGCCGCCGCTTTCGTAAAATTTGTCCGCGATGATCGTCTCACCCGGTTGGGGTAGGATTTTGCCGTTTAAAAACAATCCGACATTATAGCTGCCGATGACTGTGACGGTCTGTGCCACAAAAACACCTCCGATTTTGATTGCTGCCTGTGCATATAAAAATTCTAACACATCCGAATGGATTGTTCAAGCACCGTGCGGTTGCCGGGAGCGTTCAATGCGGGTTGCCTTGATCCTGTATAGAGAAAGCTATGAAGGACGGTTTTGATATAATAAGGCAAAAAATTTGACAAAAAAATTGAAATATATTTATTTAGGCGCTGTTTTTTAAATTTAATAATGGAGGAAAATCATGAGTACGCAGACAACAGAAAAGCCGGAAGTTGAAACCACTTCCCAAATGTCCAATCCTGTCAATGAAATGCAAACCGAACGATCGCTCTTAATTTTTATCGTTTTAGGCATCCTCACCATTGGAATTTATCCGATCGTTTTTTTCTCCGGTATCTCTAATGATATCAACAAGGTCGCAAGTGAGTATGACGGTAAAGAAACAATGCACTACTGCCTGCTGTTCTTTTTAGTCGGTTGGGTAACACTTGGAATCGGGTATTTCGTGTGGTTTCACAGAATTTCGAACCGAATCGGCAACTATTTGTATCGGAAAGACATCTCATATAACTTTAGCGCAAAGGATTATTGGCTGTGGGGTGTTCTGGGCTCTTTAATTATCGTCGGCCCGTTTATTTATTTACATAAGCTTGCGACTGCAATGAATAAAATTGCGGAGTTTTATAATGAAAAGGGATAATTAATTCAAGGATTCAAAAAGAACACGCGCAGTGGCGCGTGTTCTTTTTGCCACTTTCTTGAGGCGCAGGGGAACGGCAAAAACGAAATTCAAGAATCAGACCGTTGCCATCTGCCAAAACTGCGGCAAGCGGTGGAAAGTATAGTTGTTCAACTTTCATAATACCGAGATCCTTCGACTTCGCAAACGATGTAAAAGCATCGTTTTGCTGCGCTCAGGATGACAACAGGATTGGAATTATCGCTTTAAGTCAAATTTCAATTCCAGCGCCCGCTTGTAGAGCGGGTCAAATTCGCAGCCGCAACTGCCGCATTCGGAATCGGCCTGTTCGATGGCCTTAATCAGTTCGTCTGTATTGCTGTCACCCGAGAGCCAGGCTTTGGCAGGCAACGCGATCAAATCCCAGCCGGACTGGGAAAACTTTGTGAGAATGCTGATCAGTTCTTCGCTGCGTTTCATGTGATTTTCCTCCTTGACCGATTATCGGACGATATGAAGCAGACGTATTGTTATCTGTTTTTTATCAATCATTCTGCGCGGTATTGAAAATTTTTATTTTGCCCGGTTCTCTTGGACGCGTTTTACCGGATTGCCGTCCCGAATGACTAAGCATTGCGCTCTGCCTTTAAAGTTCATAACAAATTTCTCCTGTCTGCCGTTTGACCTTTTGATAAGACACCAAATTATGCCATACCGCAGTCTTTTTGTCAAGAGCTATACAATACAAATACTTGAAAATGCCGTTCGGTTCTGATATACTGGATTGGCGTAAAGAGCTATAAAAAGGTATAATTGACGGATAGCGTTCATTAATACATTTCGGGGGGATTATCATGGAAAACATCATCACGGCTGAAAATATGCACCAATTCGCGTATACCAACGAAAACGAATATCCGGGGCCGTATAAAGCCATTGTATTGGACTTTCACGGACTCGGGTTTTCGGGAATGGTCAGTGAGACGCCGTCGTTTGCACATGCCTGCACCGAGCATGGGGTTTTATATATGTTTCCCTATTACGGACCGTGGAGTTGGATGAATGATGTGGCGGTCAAGTTCACCGACTCGATCATTGATGCAGCGTTTGAAAAATACCAGCTGGCACAGGACACGCCGATCATCTCGACCGGAGGAAGTATGGGCGGGTTAAGCGCTTTGACATACACCCGTTATGCAAAAAGAACGCCTGCGGCCTGTGCCGCCAACCGTCCGGTCTGCGATTTGCCCTATCATTTCACCGAGCGGGTTGATCTCCCGCGGACGATTTATCACGCGTTTGCGCATTATGACTGCGGATTTAATGAGGCGTTGGAATCGGCTTCGCCGATGCATCAGGTGGACAACATGCCCGATATTCCCTATTATATCGTCCACGGAGATGCGGATAAATCGGTTAATATGCAGCTGCATCCCGATCGGTTCGTGGCGAAAATGCGTGAAAAAAATTATACGATCACCTATGAAAAGGTACCCGGCATGGGACACCCCGATTTCGAGGGCGATCCCGTAAAACGGTATTGGGATTTTATTTTCAGTTTTGTGAAATAACGAGATTCATGATAAAGAGCCCCTTGGAAAGAGTCCCTTGGCGGCGCTCTTTCCTTTATTTAACAAACATTTAGCTTTAGCCAATCTATTTTCGGACATAAGTGATATAGGTGAAGCCGTCGGGGACACCGGGGACGGGGTTGCCGTCCATACTGACCGAGTGTGCGTCGTCACGCATAAATTCGGTGTTGAGTATCTGCCAAACCTCATTATTCAATTCTCCGACGTTGAGGTCCCACAAAAACACAATTTCAGCCTCGCCTAATTCGGTGAGCAGATTTTCTTCGAACCAGTCATATTCACCGGTGAAATTGGCGGGATCCTGCACAAAAACGGGCCCGAGCGGAGAGTGTTCGGTCAAACCGATAAAGGCCGGCCCGCTGTTGAAGCCGAGAAATAAATATCTGTCGAGTCCCTTCTCATCCAACAGGCGATCCACATATTCGGCGTGCGTCTTCATTGTATCCAAATCATGCAGAAGAGTGTCGTCATATTCCATGGACGGCATGATGTAAAAGGCGAATGCCAGCACCACAAACAATGTCGCAACGGCTATGCGGGACCATTTTTTGAGCGAGAGGAAAGGCGTTTTGGCAGGGGCGGATTTATACGGCAAAACCGGTTCGGTTACACAACCGCGCAGCACCGGCAAAAAGAGCGCAAGAAGAAGGGGAAGCGCGAAAACAAAGTGATGACAAAAATATTGCCCGCCGATTGAAACCGCAAAGGAAGCGCTCAGAACGGCAAGCGGCAATGCAAAAAATCTGCCGATCCAATTCAAGCGGGACATTCTGCTTTTTGATAAGAACAAACCGAAATCTTGAATCATATAGAGAAACACCAACAGCATGAACAGCACCATCATGCACAGCAAAAGGGGGGAGAATTCCCCGAGATCGACGATCAAACGCTTAAATTCGAGCATCCGGGTAAAGGGTGAATCGGCTGAACCGATTCTGCTGGAAAGCATATATTTGAGATAAATGGTCAGATAGGGTTTCAAAACACCGGTGGCGGCCATTGCCGCAGTGCCGATTATGCCGCCGTAGAGAAGCGGCAGAACCGTCTTATAAATGAACGCGCGTATTCCTCCCGCAAAAAGCAGGGATGCCCCCGCCGCCACCAGCACAAACGGTTCCTTCAGCAGTCCGGCACAGGCCAAAAAGAGGCCCGACAAAATTACGCCGGGTGACCAGGGCTTAAGTTTGTCCGCGTCACGATCGAAGATTAAAAACAGATAAATGCATACAAATGCCGATCCCATTGCCTCGATTTGAACATGCCCGCTGTGGTTTTGCGCATACAACATCAGCATAGCTCCGAACGACAAGGCAGAAAGGATCATCAGGATGCGGGTGAGTAAATCGCAGGTTTTTCTCCGGCATACTTTGAATGCCGCAGCCACCGGAACCGCACAGATGACCAGCAGACAGCAAAAATTGAAGATACTCATGGCGTAGACCCCGCCGGTGAGCCGCAGGGACAGCGCCGACAACCAAAAGATCCCCGGCGGTTTCGTCTCAAAAAGGTCTGCATACGGCGTCAGACCGTTGAGAATACCGTGCCCGACCGCCCAATAAAGGGGATCGTCAAAATTATAAACCGCCTCCAACTCGGAGCCGAGGCGTGCTTGAATTTGTTGAGCGGCAGATACGAAAAAAAGAGCCGTGACGGCGAAAATCACTGCGCTGAAAAGCAAAATATGTAATTTTTGAGACCTTAAAAGTGGTTTTATCGTTTTGTTCATCGGTATCTTTCCAAGAAGGTTTTTATGCAGATTCCGCACAAATTTACATTATTTTACCATATATGCGCATGTGTGTCAACTTATTGGGAAGGCATGTGAGCGTTGACAAAAACAGGGAAATGCTTTACAATAACTGACGGGAAAAGAAATTGCAGTCATCTGTTTCCCGCAGAGCAAATGGAATTGTATGGGAATTTCGGGTAACTTTTTGATGACCGACGAGGGGTAAAATGCTACCGGGAATAGAATCAATACGATCATCATTTCCATATTGACAGGAGGCATTTTTATGGACAGTGGATTATTGGATGGACTTATAAAGCAGGTCAGCGAGCAGGGCCCGAACGTGTGCAATGTGGTGGTTCGCCAAAACGGGGAGATCATCGCGCGTTATGATTTTGCGCCGGAACAGCCGCGGCTTTTATATTCAGTCAGCAAGACCTTTACTTCCATCAGCATCGGCCTGGCCGAGTGCGAGGGGCTGCTCGGGTTGGACGATACGCTTAACGCGTTTTTTGACTGCCCGGCGGGGTTTGAGAAAATTAAGGTGCGGCATCTGCTGAAGATGTCAAGCGGGCATGATACCTGTCCGCTGGAAGCCGCCGATAATATGGACGACATCGAGAAAATTTTCTTCGGTCGTCCGCTTGTCTATGAACCGGGAAAGGTGTTCGTCTATAACAACGCCGGTACATATATGCTTTCAAAGCTGCTCGGAAAACGAGCGGGGTGCAATTTAAAGCAATTCCTGTTGCCTCGGCTGTTTGAACCGCTGGGTATTGCCGAACCGCGTTGGGATGAGGATCAATTCGGCGTCAGTCACGGATTCACAAATCTCTATCTGAATGCGACCGATTTGTCAAAGGTCGGACAGCTGCTGCTTGATCACGGGAAGTGGAACGGCAAACAGCTGCTGCCGGAGCAATATCTGGAACAGGCAACGAAAAAGCAGATTTCCACCGAAAATGTCAGGGATTCGTGGGCGACGGCAGATTCACACGCGGGGTATGGATACCAAATTTGGATGAATTCCTATCCCGGCAGTTACCGTATGGACGGCTACAGGGGACAGTATGTCGTGATGCTGCCGGATAAGAACGCGGTCGTGACCTATCTTTCGGATGAAAATGAAAACATGCTTGGGGTGTTGGAACTGACCTGGAAGTATCTGATTGATCAATTGTAATCATGTTTCGGGAGGGGAAATTTTGTGAAAAGGATAATTGCGGCTCTGTTAATCGTTTTTTTGCTGCTCACCGGGTGTGGAAAAACATCAGCGGTGTCATCTTCTGTACCTTCCTCACAGGCAGTATCAGTGGCTTCATCTAAATCGACATCATCTTCTGCCGTTTCGACGGTAAGTCAACCTGTTTCTTATGACACAAAACCGGATGATATGAGCGCGGTGGCGTTTTTGCGGCAGAATTTCCCCGTGACCGACGGGTCGACTTCGACAATTCCGCTGGATGCGGCGGTGCGCAGTGCCATTTTCAACACGGGGCTGGATTATGAGACCGGCAATGTCAAACACACGACCACGTTCGGGTCGTTTGAACGGCTGCTCTCCGGAGAAGCCGATCTGACCTACACAGTGCCGCTGTCTGCGGAACAAAAGCAAGCCGCAGCTGATGTCGGCATCGAATTGGAAATGGTTCCGATTGCGCGGGAAGCGTTTGTGTTTGTGTTAAACGCCAAGAACCCTGTGACCTCTCTGACACAGGAACAGCTGCGCGGTATTTACAGCGGCGAGATCACCAACTGGAAGCAGGTCGGCGGAAATGACGCTGAAATCGTGGCTTATCAACGCAATTTGACCAGCGGCAGCCAGACCTATATGACCGCTTTCATGGGGGATACGCCCCTGATGCAAGCGCCTCAGACGATTGTGGCGGCAACGATGGGTGAGCTGATGGACGCGGTTGCGTTGTATGACAATGCCGAAAATGCGATCGGCTATTCGGTGTATGCCTATGCCGCAGATATGTACGGAACCGGTACGGAATTGAAGTTTGCCGCGGTCGACGGAATTGCACCCGATGACACGACAATGACCGATGGCACATATCCGCTTCTTTCGGAAAATTATGCGATCTTTCGTGCATCGGAACCGGAGGGCAGCCCAGCACGGGTGCTTGCCGAGTGGTTGGTGACCGAAGACGGGCAAACAGCAGTCTCAAACGGCGGGTATATCCCGTTCGGTGTCGACCCCTCGACCGTGGTTGCTCACGACAATGCGTGGGCTGAAGTCGGAACCGGTCCGAAAGCGACGGGGAAAGAGACCCTGCCGACGAGTTATTACAAGGCGGATCTAAATGAGACCAGTTATAACGGTACTTGGAATGACGGCGCATACACCGTCACGCTGCTTGACGAAAGCGAACTGAAAATTTCTAACCGGGATCGGTATACTTCCGAAAGCGTCGTCTGGGATATACGCGCCGATTTTACCGGGCTGACTGATGATAAAAAGAATGCCCAAATCACTAAATTTCTGAATGACTCGATCGCACAACTGAAGACCGAGAGCTTGGAAGTCGAGGCCTATGTCAGACGGCTAAATCTTGATGCGCAAAAGAAAAGGAACATCTATTATGAAGTATACAGCATCAGCTGCCAATGGCATCGCAATGAGGATGTACAGTGGAAAAGCGCTGTGCAGATCGATATTCAATGCTATAACGGGTATTTGTCGGCGGCGGTTTTTCTGAGTTACTACGGGTCTGAGGAAAGCGGCATCTACGATTGCCGAACTGCGATATTTGACCTGTATACCGGCAAGCAGGTTCCGTACACCGACCTATTTTATTCCGGAACCAATATCGCCGACGGGTTGAATTCCGCTGTGAAGCAATATGTAAACGATAATCTGAATTGGGACATGGGGTACGCACATATTCGCCACGAAAATCCCATCGTGACCGACGAAGTGACGAATTTTACGCTGAATAAGATTTATTATCCCCGCATCAACCATTGTTTTAACGCGGGGGTAATAATAGAGTATGATATTTTTGCAAAAAATTCGCAGGTCAGCCGACTTCGCAGTATGGACGGCTTTTGGAGTTCGGCAGTAAAGGTCTATCGAACCGCACTGACCGAAACGATAGGTTACGGTCAACGTAGGAACGGGGTATTGGCGGACAAAGAAAAATGGTTTTATGCGGTTGAGGCGGATGACTATGTTTCTCGGGCGGCTGCCGATAAAATCAACGCTTCCGTTCTTGCATATATCGATGAGGTACATTCGAAACCACTGATGGATTATTATAAAGAAACCGGAATGACGCGCAACGAGCTTGTTTTATATTTCAATTCGGGGATTGATGATAATCTGAAAAGCACCCTGGACGATTATCTCAATGACCGGGGCGGTACGATTGAGAAAATTCTCGGAAATGGAATTGCCTATAATCAAAACGCACCCACTGTGATTTGCGGGAAGTGTGTGGTTTATCCGCGGGCAGGAGCATATTTTTGGAGCGGTTTTCTCGACAGCGATTATCCGCTGGCATTTTATCTGCCTGTCTGCTTGATTTTCGATATTGATACCGGAGAACCGATACAGCTTTCAAAATTATTTTTAAACGGATGGGAAAAGGCGGCGATATGGAGTGAAATTTCGGCGACTTATTACTCGAATTCTGAACCAACGGAAATACCTAATGTTAATAATCTGGCACTTGTCAATCTACAATGGGGAAGGGGATATGCCATACAGTCAGTTGCCATCTTTATGACCAAAGACGGCAAGAATACCTATCGGGCGGAAATTCCCGGGGAATATTTGAATTTTGACTGAGAGTATGATAAGATAGGGTTGTAAACGACATTATAGACCCGAGCATATAAAACGCGAAGGATTGATTTGATGAAGCAGCCCAATATCTTATTTTTTTTGGCCGACCAACACCGGTATGACTGCACCGGGTATGCCGGTAAATACCCCGTGGCGACGCCGAATATCGATGCGGTGGGCCGCGAAGGGGTCTGTTTCACCAACGCCTATTGCCCGACGCCCGTCTGCGCGCCCGCACGTCAGTCCTTTTTGTCCGGACGCAGGGCCGAAGCCATCGGCGCACTGCACAATTTTAATTTTATCGAGACAAAGACCCTGATGCCGGAGGATTTTCATCTGATCAAGGGGTTGAAATCCGCCGGATATACGACTTCGTTCGTCGGGAAATGGGACGGATCGGTGCGTCCCGCAGAGGAGTTCGGAATCGACAAAATCTGTTCGCACCGGGACTATAACGCCTACATCAAACAGAAATATCCCGATGTGAAATATACGAATTCCTGGTTCGGCGAACACAGCCCGATTCCGCTCGAGGACAGCCGTACCCACTGGCATGCCGACCGTGCGATTGAACAGATTAAAGAGTTTTCTGCGGATGAGAAACCGTGGTTCATTTGGATTGACGGAACCGATCCGCATTTGCCCTGCCATCCGTCCAGCCCGTTTTTTGAGCAATACAAGCCCGAAGATGCGGCGATTTGGGACGGATTCGGCGACCGGTTTATCGACAAGCCCTATATTCAGCGGCAGCAGATTTTGAATTGGCGGCTCGAAAATATGACCTGGGAAAACTGGGCGCCGACCGTGGTCGCTTATTATGCGATGATTTCACAGGTGGACGATTCGTTCGGGCGGGTGATTGACGCGCTCAAAGAGAGCGGCCAATACGACAACACGCTGGTGATCTACACCTCCGACCACGGCGATATGAGCGGCAGCCACGGGATGATAGACAAGCATTATAACCTCTGGGATGACGTGATTCGGATTCCGCTGGTGATGCGCCTGCCCGGAAAAATTGAGCCCGGGACGGTCTGTGATGACTTTGCCAGCAACGCGCTCGATTTACTGCCGACTTTGGCCGAAATCGCGGGCTTTGAAGTGCCCGAAAGCGTGGTCGGAACATCATTGTTCGATATGGAAAACAGACCGGACTGCGCCGTCTGCGGCTCCGGCGGACAGCAATTTGGGGCGTTTACGCAGCGGTGCATCCGCACAAAGACGCACAAATATATCTGGAATCTGACTGATATTGACGAGCTGTATGATTTGACAAAAGATCCCGGCGAACTGCACAACCTGATCAAGCTGCCGGAATACAGTTTGCTGGTCTCGGTGATGCGCCGCAAGATGAAAGCCGAACTGGTACGCTGCGGCGACCCCTATGCTAAAACCAGCTGGCTGAATCGGCAGCTCGACGAGGATGTTAAGTTAATATAATCAAAATGTAGGGGCGGTTATCATCCGCCTGTTAAATTTATTTTTGTATAGGAGCAGTGAATGCTGCTCCTTTTTTGGTTTTAATGTGTCGGTATTTGTCGAAAATATATAAGAAAAATTAACTTGGAAATAGTTTACATATTATTTAATAAAAGGTATAATAATCCTATAGTTGCTGTTTTTGATTAAAATATAATGAATGGAGGGGGTTATAAGAAATTTTAATAGTAAAAAACTAATTATGGATAAGAAAGGTGAAATTATTATGATGAAAAAGTTTTTAGCGATTTTATTAGCATCTTTCGTATTAATTTGTGGTTGTGTTAACTCCAATGTTACTGATTCATCAGAACTTGACGAATCGAATATAGCCACTTCCTCTGCTAAAACCGATGCTGACAGAGTTCCCTCAACGGCTTATTTGGATTATGATGAATTTTATTCACAAGAACGTTTGTATCGGGACGAGACGTCGCCCTATATGTATGACAGCAGATTTACGCACAAACGGAATTCTACGACAGGAATTCACACATTGACTTACAAAGATTCGGTAACGGGGCTTGAAAAAGAATGGGATCCGAAAACCGAGGGCGAAATTACGGATTTCGCCATCACATACCTCGGATTAGTTATAGTGACCGGCGGAAATCGGATTTTGGAATGCGGCTTCAACACGGAAAACCGCAAAATCTTATATGAGAGTAAAAGTTCAATTAAAGAATTATTCGCATATTCGGAAATCATCTATTTTTTGACAGAAGACGGAGCGGTTTATAGTATTCACCGGCAAAGTGGAGAGCTTGATTTGATCATTCAAAACGCGGAAATTGTCTCTTTTGAACCATTATCAAATTATGCGATTGTGCTTAATAAATACAACCCTGAATGGTTGGAAAAATATGCGGATACACAAGAAGCTGATGATCCGAATATCTCTATGTATCTGGGTTGGATATATGATGTTTCTACGGGAAAAACAAGAGAGTTTTCGATAGAAGAATATGATAATAAACGAAAAGATTACTATTCGCAGACCAGCAACGACGGTGCAGATGTAGATAAAATTGATTTAACATTTAAAAATGATGCTGTTTTAAATTATGTAGATTGTGAACTTCATTATTCAGCTTACAGCGGAACTGTCAACGGAAACGCGGTACCAACATCCACTTATCCAATCGGTTCATATATTGGAAATAATGAAGGAGGAACTTTTCAGCGAACAGCGTGTACGCATCATAGCAGTGCTTGCGGTGTCAATGCATGCGACTGTTATGTTATGGAAAGTGCAATTCAATGTGCGGCTTTTGCGAAACGTGTATACAAAAATTTTTTTGGAAGCACTACAGCAGGCACAAATATACCATTAACTAGTATTAATTCAACCACAGATGCTCAAAATTTTTTTCAAGGACTAATACCGGGTGCCAGAATTTATTGCGCAAAAAGTGATTATTCCGGAAGCCATCAATTTATGGTTATAAGTACAGATTCGGTTGGGATTGTTCTGTATCACGCAAATTATACCGGACCTTGTAAAATTGCAATTTCATATTTTACATATGCTGAATTAGATAGTAAATATCGAAACGCTGATGGTTATGACGGTGTTCATACGGTGCATTCAGGAACATGGCAGTATTATAGCCCCACTCAACATAGACGAGTATGTACTATTTGCGGTGCGATCCAATACGGGACACATTATATAGATGGTCCGGCGGGTTGGGGTAATTGCGCGGTGTGCGGCGCGTACGGAAACTGGCCGGGTTCGTCTAAATAAATAATTTAAAAATAAATTAGTTAAAATATTAAAACGCACCGGAATTATTATCGGTGCGTTTTCATATTTAGAAGAAGTGCTATATACTTTTCTTAAACGGTTTTTCGTTTGTTAAATGAATATAAATGGGCGGATGCGACCCACCCCTACTTGGATTTGAATAAATCGGTGCTGAGATATTTTTCTCCACGGTCGGCGAAAACCACGACCACAAAGCCCTCGTCGATTTCTTTGATGCCTTCCAGCGCGGCCAGCATGGCTGCGCCGCTGCTCATGCCGACGAAAATCCCCTCTTCCCGGACGATGAATCTTGACATTGCAAAAGCGGCTTCGGATTCAATCATCACCGTCTGATCAATTTTTGATGGATCGTAGATTTCGGGAACAATCGCCTCCTGCATGTTTTTAAGGCCTTGAATATAATGTCCGCGGACAGGTTGGGCTTCGATGATCTGTATCGCGGGGTTTTTGCTTTTCAGTCCCATGCCGACGCCCATAATAGTCCCCGAAGTACCGAGCGCGGAGACGAAATGGGTAACCTTTCCGCCCGTATCCTCTCAGATTTCGTTGGCGGTCGTGCAGTAATGGGCAATCTTATTATATTCGTTTGAAAACTGGTTTGGCATAAAATATTGCTCCGGGTGATTTCGGCAAAGCTCATGCGCTTTTCGGATAGCCCCGTCTGTGCCCTGCGAAGATTCGGTCAGAATGATTTTTGCCCCGAACGCCTCGATCATTTTGCGGCGCTCGACCGAAACCGCCTCGCTCATGACAATGACCACGTGATATCCCTTCACCGCGCCGATCATGGCAAGCGCAATGCCCGTGTTACCGGAGGTGGGTTCGATGATGCGCCGCAAGATGAAAGCGGAACTGGTGCGCTGTGGTGACCCCTATGTTAAGACGAGCTGGTTGAAACGACAGCTAGATGAAGATGTAAAATTGACGTGATAAAATGTAGGGGCGGATATGATCCGCCCGTGTTTCAGAAAAGAAAAAACGGCGGGGTGTGCTCATCCCGCCGTAGTTGTTATATATATTGCCATTTCTTATCGCAGAGGGTGGGAATGCGCGTTATGGAGTAAATAGGTTTCAAATTTTCTGACATGTATACGGTTCACCGTAGGCGGATGATATCCGCCCCTACATTGATTTTTTTACG
Organism: Oscillospiraceae bacterium; assembly: GCA_035380125.1. Lineage (NCBI taxonomy): Bacteria > Bacillati > Bacillota > Clostridia > Eubacteriales > Oscillospiraceae > Oscillospiraceae bacterium. The sequence goes on along the minus strand of DAOSWV010000008.1, from coordinate 91,178 downwards.
TTTTTTGCGACGGACAGCCACGGTAATCATGACGGCTGCCGCAATCAATACGAGCAGACCACCTGCAGCCATGAACACATAATTTTGAATCAGAACGCCCTGTGTCGACGCCAAAAACGTCGGCAGGGGCGTTTCGACGATGTCGCCGTAATATAACAATTCGGTGCTGTAGGACAGATCGTTTTCATGGATGGTCACAACACGCGTGCCGTGTTCAGCACCTGCTCCGTAGATATAGAAAGTCAAGCCGGGGGTCGACACGAGGTCGATGCCGCGGTAGGAGACGATGAAATCATTGACATGGTCATGCCCGAAAAAGGCCGTCTTAATGTCGCCGTTGGCCACCCATGCGTCGAATTCAGCGGCGTTTTTAACCGGTGAGCAGGGGCCTTCGCCGAGATTCCCGGAGGCGTTTTCGGAATTCAGGATATAATAATGATCGTGCCAGGCGTCAATGCCGCGCACGGCGCCCTCGGTACCCTTCGGAACCTCGAGCAGCGCGTCGTAGATCTCGGGAACGATGATGTGCTGGAACGCAAAGCCCGGCAGCTGTCTGCCGTATTCTTGAGTCAGCTGTGCCGAAGTCCGTTCGTACCAGTCGACCTGGTCTTTTTCGACGCAGGCATAGGTGCCCTGACCGGTCGTATCATAAGTGCCGCTGTCGAAAAACCACAGCACACACAAAGGAGTGCCGTTCGCGTCGTTCACCGTCAGATAATAATTACCGCAACCGGTCATCGGCTCACCCTCGATCGCAAGGCAGCCGGGAAAGGACTGATAATAGGCCAGCTGGGTCTCCTTGGAGATACCGCCCTCGTCGTCGTGGTTGCCGAAGACCACGGCAAATTTTAAACCGCGGTCGACCACCGGCTGCACGATTGCGTCGATGGCCGCTTTGGTGGCCTCGAGATCGTCACCGATCGACGGCGCATGAATCATATCGCCCAAAAAGACCACAAGGTCGGGATCGGAGTTATCAAGCGACGCGTTGAGCAGATCGAGCATCGCCTGCTGCGGATGGTCGGTATCCTGCGGATCGGCGAGAATTAAAATTTCGAATTCGCCGCTGTCAAAGGTCAGCGACTGTGCGCTGAATGAAACAACAAGTCCCGTGCAAAGCAGCAGCGAGAACAAAAAAGCAAGCACTTTTTTCATCGGATGATACCCTTTCGCGTGTTTTGGAATTTTTACATTAATTTTATTAAGCTGTCGGCAAGCAAATCAAAAGCCTGCGGGGAAAGTCCGAGTCCGACGCGTTTGACGTGTTCCCCGATGATCTCGGCGATGGAATCCTCCTTTGAAGGAATCGGCGTCTCTTTGAGGGTTTTAACGAAATCGGGATAATTGAAAATCTGCAGCCGTTCGATGCCGCACGCTTTCGCTCTGCGTTCCAGAATTGCCAGAGCGATTTCACGGTAACCGACCGACGGCGAAAGGCCGCATTCGCGTGCGGCAGCGGGGAGAATTTTTTCAAATAACAGGCGTTTCGGCTCGCCTTCGTACAGCGTCATCAAGTCGGCAATCGACTTGATTTCTTTTTGCTTAAGCGCTGCAAACAGGGCGAAAAAAGCTTTTTCTTCGGGTGGATTTTGGAGATAATAGGTTTTGCCCGCATACTCTTTGACCATTCGGAGAGCGTCGCATCGGCCCACCTTCATGCTGCGCATGATCCGTTCATGGCTGAAATCGAGGATGTTTCCGAGGTCCTCTGACGGGCCTAATTCGGTTACACGCAAATCCGATTTCCGGAATTTTTTCACCACGCCGATGGCGTAAGTGCGAATCACCAGCACATCGCGGAAGCCCTTGCGGTAAAGCATATTGACCGGCAGGTTGTTGTAAAAACCGCCGTCGATATAAATTTCGCCGCTGATCGGTTCGAGTTTGAAAACCGGCATATTGGCGCTGGCCATGAGATATTCGATCAGCTTTCCCTCGGGGATATCCTCCTTGAATAATTCCATCGGTTTGACATCGGGCATTTTCAAGGTGACGATTCCGAATTCTGTCGGGGATTCGCGCAGCTTTTGTTCGTCGTAAATCTCTGTGAGGATTTCCCGGATCTTGGTGGTGTCAAGTCCTTTTTTCTCAAAGAAGGTGTGCAGAGCCGTGCGCATCGGGCTGATCTTTTTAAAATCAAATTTTCGGTAAAGAATATCATGCAGAATCGTCTCGTCGACATCAAATAATTTCGAGAGTGAGAGTTTTTCCCACCAGTCACGGCATTTTTCCCAATCCCCCTGAGCGATCAGGCCGCCGTTGAGCGCCCCGATTGAAGAACCCGTAACGCCGCCGAAAGCGTATCCGTTTTCAAAAAACGCCTCGACCGCGCCCATTTGATAAGCGCCTCGTGCGCCGCCGCCTTCCAATACCAAGCCTTTGGTCATACAGTTCCTCCTCTCACACATACTAAACTCATATCGCTTTGTTTTGAGTGTAGCACGATTTTCAATTTTATTCAATACGGTGCGAAAGGATTCGCGGTTTTGGTTGACATCGGAGCGGCGCATCGGTATAATTTGAACAGATTGGAGGCATCGACATGGGACTTTTTTATAACACGCAAAACGGACTGCCCGAATGGCAGGCCAATCCCGAAATATTCTCGATTAACCGGCTGCCGCATCGGTCGGATTTTTCACGTTATTCGACCCTCGCCGACGCTTTGTCCTGCCGCCGCTGGAGCGGAGAACGCTATCTTTCCCTGAACGGCGAGTGGGAGTTTGCATGGGTTCCCTGTCCCGCTGAAGTTCCCGAGGGTTTTCAAAACGGCGAAACGGAGTTCGGACACATCGAGGTACCCTCAAATCCGCAGGTTTTGGGGTACGGTATACCGCAGTACTGCAATGTGCAGTTTCCATGGGAGAACGGCGAAGATGTGATGGCGCCCTATGCACCCGAGAAGAAAAACAGTGTTTATTGTTACCGTAAGCGCTTCTTTTTACCGCAGAGCTTTGACAGCAAAGAAGTGATTTTGCATTTCGCGGGCGTGGATAACTGTTTTTATCTCTGGGTCAACGGACATGAGGTCGGATTTTCGAAAAACTCCTTTAATGCGGCCGAGTTTGACATTACGAAATATCTGCACGAGGGTGAAAACCTGATTGCGGTGCAGGTGATGCAGTACAGCGATTCCAGCTGGCTGGAGGATCAGGATTTTTGGCGGCTGTCGGGTATTTTCCGAGACGTATTTTTATATTGTATCCCCCAGAAGGCACTGGCCGATTTTGGTACGATCTGTGATTTCGACGGCAGCAAAGGTATTTTTGTTTTATACGGAAAGACGGGGACCGCTTCGCACGCCGCACTGTATGATGGCAGCAACGAGGTATTCTCGGCTTCGGTGACGGACACGTTTAATCTTTCGGTGGTGTTGGAAAACATCAAACCGTGGAGTGCCGAAAAGCCCAATCTCTATACGCTTGTGATTTCCGCCGATGACGGCAGCGAATTCTGTTCGACACACGTCGGTTTCCGGCGCATTGAAAACCGGGCGGGCGTGCTGTATCTGAACGGCGCGCAATTGAAGTTTGTCGGTGCGGACCGGCATGAATTCGACGCGAAATACGGGCGCGCGATCACCCATGAGATCATGGAGAGCGACGTATTGATGATGAAGCGGCACAATATCAATTCGGTGCGCACTTCGCATTATCCCAACCATCCGTATTTTCTGGAACTGTGCGACAAGTACGGGCTGTATGTGATCGACGAGACCAACATGGAGACCCACGGCACCTGGGGCTGGCCCGATGTGCAGCGTGTGCCGGGTAACGATAAACTCTGGGAACCGGCACTGCTCGACCGCGTCGAGGCCGTATTCCAGCGTGACAAGAACCGCCCGAGTGTGATTTTGTGGTCGCTCGGCAACGAGAGCAACGGCGGCACTGTGATTCACGAGATGTACCTGCGCTTCAAGTCCAAAAACGACGGGCGGCTGGTACATTACGAGGGCGGAAGATGGTGCGAAGACGGGACTTGGTCGTCCGACTTTGTCTCGGCGATGTACTCAACCTTTGAGGAGTGCGAAAAACTGCTGAAGCAGGGCAAAAAGGAACAAAAACCGGTCGTGCTTTGCGAATATGCCCATGCGATGGGCAATTCCTGCGGCGATCTGGACACCTATACAGATTTGTTTTATAATACCGAGGGTTTTGTCGGCGGCCTGATCTGGGACTTTGTCGACCAAGCCCTTTGGAAGGCCGAGAACGGCAAGACCTTTTTGGCCTACGGCGGCGATTTCGGTGATGATCCGAATGACGCCGAATTCTGCGGTAACGGCCTGATCACAGCCGACCGCAGGATTACGCCGAAACTGATTCAGGCCAAGCACAGCTACCGTCCGGCGGTGTTTTCGTGCAAAAAGCCCGGCAGCGGCGCATACACAGTTAAAAACCGCGCGCTGTTTACCGATATCAACGAATACGATATCGTCGTGACCTATACCAAATTTGCGGGATTCGAGCAGACGGTGCTGGCTTCGCAGAAACTGACTGTCAACTGCCCGCCGGGACAGAGCGCAGAATTCACGGTATTGCCGCCGAAAAAAGTCGACGGCGAACTGCAGGCAAGGGTTGAATTGGTATTGCGCAATGACACGCTTTGGGCCAAGGCCGGCTATTCGGTTGCCTGCGACGAGTTTATCACGGGCAAGCAGCCGCCGGTTGCAGTGGTCAAGGCGACAGCGCCAAAAGCGGTCAGCACTTACGGCAATATCTATGTTGAGGGGCAGAATTTCTCGGCGCGGTTTTCACGCCGCAGAGGCGAACTGGAGAGTTACCGCGTAAACGGAAAAGAACTGCTGGCTGCGCCGGTGCGTCCGATTTTCTGGCGCGCGCCGACCGACAACGACAACGGCTGGCGGATGCAGTCGGCATTGGCCTGTTGGCGCGGGGCTTGTGACAGCCGCGGGGCGATTCCGCTGTCCAATTTCAAAAACGTCAGACAGGGCAAGGACTGCGTGGAAGTCGAGGTCTTTACCCGTGCGGCAACTTTTATCCCCAACATCGTTGAACTGGTCTATCGGTTTTACGGCGACGGCACGATGGAGATCAATTTCGAGACCACGCTCAACAAGAACGTCCCCTGTCCGCCGAAAGTCGGTATGCAGTTTGTGCTTGCCGGCGGTATCGAGACCGTGAAATGGCTCGGTATGGGGCCGCATGACAACTACTGCGACCGCGTGACCGGATGTCTGTTGGGCGTTTGGGAGAAGCCGGTCGATGAGATGTACTTCCGGTATCTCAATCCGCAGGAGAGCGGAAACGCCATCGGGGTTCGGATGGCCAAACTCTCGGGTGAATACGGGCTTTCGGTGGTTTGCGACCGGAATTTCGAACTGAATGTGGGTCGCTACACCGCGGAGGAACTGGAATTCACCGACCACTGGCACGAACTGCCCGAGACCGATAAGACGGTTTTGCAGGTCAATTATGCCAGTCAGGGCGTCGGCGGCGATTTGAGTTGGGAAATCACCGCAAAACCGCATGAACAATTCCTGATTAAGCCCGGAAAATATAAGTATCAGATCAAGATCACTCCGTAGGGAAATTTATCAATTTAAAAAGGACGGACACAAGACATGACCATGACAAGCAGAGAACGCATGATGCGGTGCTATGAGCACAAAGAGGCTGATCGCATCCCGATGACCGACTCCCCCTGGCAGGGAACGCTGAACCGCTGGCGGAGTGAAGGACTGACCGAGGAGGCCTGGGAGGACAGGTTCGGCTTTGACCGCATTACCTTTTACGGCGGCGACAACTCCCCGCGTTTTCCCGTACGCGTCGTCGAGGAGACCGATACGCACATCACCAAAACCACCGAATGGGGCGTGACTCTGCGTTATATCAAAGGCGTTGATTCTACACCGGAATTTCTGCATTTCGAGGTGACCGACCCCGACAGCTGGCGTAAAATTCGGGATCGCATGACCCCTTCGCGCGACCGCATCGATTGGGGCAAGGTGGAGCGGAACTATAAACTGGCGACCGAAAAAGGACTCTGGCGTTACGCCAACTTTTGGTTTGGTTTCGACATCACGCATTCCTGGTTTGTCGGAACAGAGACACTGTTGATTGCCATCGCCGAAGAACCCGAATGGTGCGCCGAGATGTTTAACCGCGAACTCGACGTGAACATCGCCCTGATTGAGATGATGCTGGATGCGGGATATGAGTTTGACGGTATTCAATGGCCCGATGATATGGGGTTCAAACAAAATCAGTTTTTCTCGCTGAATACATATCGCGAACTGCTCAAGCCGGTGCAGAAACGCGCCTGTGACTGGGCACACGCGCACAACCTGAAAGTGCATCTTCACTCCTGCGGCGACATCAATCCGTTTGTGCCGGAACTCATCGAGATCGGCGTTGATGCGCTGAACCCGCTCGAGGTCAAGGCGGGTATGGATCCGGTCGCTCTGAAAAAGAAGTTTGGCGACAAGTTGGTTCTGCACGGGGGCATCAATGCGGTTAAATATGAGGAGACCGAGGCGTTTATCGCCGAGATGGAAAAGGTGATTCCGGCCGTCAAGGAAAACGGCGGTTACATCTTCAGCTCCGACCATTCGATTCCGAATAACGTCTCTCTGGCCGAGATGACTGCGATCGCCGAAGCGGCAATGCGGCTTGGGAAATATTGATATAGCATTGCTTTGATATGTAAAAGAAACACCTTCTTGCTAAAGAAGGTGCTCGGAATATCAAAAGATATTTATGAGGTGTATTTCCATTTCAGTTTAACGATTACTGTATCCGGTGATATTGGCTTTAATTCGTCCCCTTTTTTTATGGCTTCTTCCCCAACATCAGACCAATGTAAACGATATTCAACAGTAGCTCCGGGTTTAATTGAAAAATAGATCGATTTTTCAAAATAAAAATCTTTCAATGGGTGCTCGTTTTCGACTCTGAACACGGCAGATTCAATTCGGCACGTCTTGTTTGTTGTGTTTGTAATCTTGTATAATCCATATTCGTCTGTTCCTACATCACATCCTTCAATAATAAAACCAATATATTCAATCTCAAATATACGTTTCCATTCTGTACTTTTGTAAATAACACCAAAGGTAGTTGCAGTGGCAACAAGAAGCAAAATCCCCAAAATGATTATTTTTTTCTTCATGAGTATCACCTCTTATCACCATAATATACCAGATAGATTAATTTTGCAATATGAGATATAATTATTAGCGCGCTTTTTCTTGATTTAGACAACGGGTATGATATAATAAAAACAATTTATATCGGAGGTAATTATTTATGACAAAGGTTGCAATCATCGGCTGCGGCGGTATCGCCAACGGCAAGCATATGCCGTCACTCAAAAAGACCGGTATGTGCGAAATGGTCGCGTTCTGCGATCTGATCAAGGAACGCGCCGAAAAAGCGGCTGCGGAATTCGGCGTGAAAGGCGCCAAGGTCTATACCGATTATAAAAAGCTGCTCAAGGATCCGGAGATTGAGGTTGTGCACGTCTGCACTCCGAACCGCTCCCACAGCAAAATCTCGGTCGACGCGCTGAACGCGGGCAAGCACGTGATGTGTGAAAAGCCGATGGCGATCAATTATAAAGAGGCGCTGAAAATGGTGGAGGCCGCAAAGGCCAACAACAAACTGCTGACCATCGGTTATCAGCAGCGCAACCGCCCCGATTCGAACTATCTCAAGGCCGAGTGTGAAAACGGCACATTGGGCGATATCTATTTTGCCAAAGCGCGTTCGGTCAGACGGCGCGGCGTTCCGACTTGGGGCGTGTTTTTGAACGAATATGAGCAGGGCGGCGGCGCGCTGATCGACATCGGTACCCATGCGCTCGACCTCTGCTTGTGGATGCTGAATGACTGGGATGTCAATTATGTCGTCGGCACCTCGTATCACAAACATAATCAGGATTCCCAAACCGCCAATATGTTCGGCGATTGGGATACCAACGAATTTACAGCAGACGACGCCTCGTTCGGTTTTATCGTGATGAAGAGCGGTGCGACCATTTTCCTCGAAGCCACCTGGGCGCTGAATACCCTCGATCAGGCCGAAGCCAAAGTCGAACTCTGCGGTACCAAAGCCGGAGCGGATATGGTCGACGGGCTGCGCATCAACGGCGTCAGAAACAACCGTCAGTATGTTGAAAAGCCTGACTTTGCAACGGGCGCTGTCGCTTTCTTTGAGGGTGATCAGGGCGGCAGTCCGGCCGACATCGAAGCGAAAATCTGGATGAAGGCCGTCAACGGCAAGGGTGAATTGCTGGTGAAGCCGGAACAGGCCGCCGTCGTCACCCGCTGTCTCGACGCGGTTTATGAATCCGCCAAAACCGGCAAGCCGGTATACTTTAAATAGCAATATCAAAACTGCGGTTTTGACTTAGGAGTTTTGCGCTTTTGCACAAAACTCCGACAAGCTAAAAAGTTTTCAAATAAAGAGGGATTATTATGAACGTGACTATTTTTGTCGAGGACGACAAAGCCAATACCCAACCCGAAGTGTTGGAGGTCTATAAAGACGGCATCGCCGCCGAGCTTGCGACGATTTTTAAGAGCGGAAAAGTGCGCACAGTCAGCAGTTTTGAGCCGGAATGCGGCTTAACCCAAGAGGTGCTGGACGACACCGACGTGCTGTTGTGGTGGGGACACCGCTTCCACGGCAATGTGCCTGACGAGGTGGCAAAACGCGTTGTCAATGCCGTTTTGTCCGGTATGGGTCTGATCGCCCTGCACTCGTCGCATTACTCCAAGCCCTTCAAGACGCTGATGGGAACGACCTGCTCGCTGCGCTGGCGTGAGGGCGATTTCGAGCGGCTCTGGATCACGTCACCGTCGCACCCGATTGCCAAAGGACTGCCGGATTATATCGAACTCGAAAAAGAAGAGATGTACGGCGAATATTTCGACATCCCCGCACCGGACGAGATTGTCGGCATGGGGTGGTTTAGGGGCGGCGAGGTCTTCCGCTCGGTCTGTGCGTTCCGCCGGGGTCTGGGCAAGGTGGTCTATATTCAGCCCGGCCATGAGACCAACCCGACCTATAAAAACAAAAATATCCGCAAGTTGATTCATAACGCAGCTTCGTGGGCGGCGGAAGGCACCAGAGCCGCAGCGCCGACCGGCAGCCGGCACTGCCCGGTTCCCCTTGAACAGAAGCAATAGGAGGTTGTTATGAAATTAGGCGTTTTGACCGTGCTGTTTTCCGACCGGTCACTCGAGGATACGCTCAAATATCTGGCGGGTTTGGGAATCGACACCGTCGAACTCGGCTGCGGCGGATATCCCGGACGCGCACACTGCGACCCGGAGATTTTGCTGTCGAGCCAAAAAGCGTTGGACGAATTTAAGGCGAAATTTAAGCACTACGGCATCGGCATCTCGGCGCTTTCGGCGCACGGAAACCCCGTCCATCCAGACAAGGCCGTTGCCGCGACCGCGCACGATCATTTTATGAAGGCCTGCCAACTGGCGCAGAAGCTCGATCTCGACCGCGTGATCACTTTCTCGGGCTGTCCCGGCGACCATCCGGGCGCGAAATATCCCAACTGGGTGACCTGCCCGTGGCCGGACGATTTTCTGAAGATTTTGGAGTGGCAGTGGGATGAGGTTTTGGTGCCATATTGGAAAGACACGGTCAAGGAGGCCGGCAAGTACGGCGTCGACAAGATCGCGTTCGAGATGCACCCGGGTTTTTGCGTCTACAATACCGAGACGATGTTGAAAATTCGCGACCGCGTCGGCCCGCAGCTGGGCGCGAACTTCGACCCGTCGCATCTGTGGTGGCAGGGCATGGATCCCGTCGAGGCCATTTATGCGCTCAAAGGCGCGATCTATCACTTCCATTCCAAGGACACCAAGGTCAATCCGCGCACAACCCGCGTAAATGGTGTATTGGATACCAAACATTTCTCTGACGAACCGAGTCGGAGCTGGATTTTCCGCACGGTCGGTTACGGACACGGTGAAGATGTCTGGCGCGACATCGTTTCGGCGCTGCGTCTGACCGGATATGACTACGTCATGTCGATCGAGCACGAGGATTCGCTGATGACCAACACCGAGGGATTGGAGAAGGCAATCGACCTGTTACGCAGAGTGATTGCGTTCGAACCCAAACCCGGCGGCATGTGGTGGGCTTGAATATAGTAGGGAACGGTCTTGACCGTTCCGTTATTCTCATTGCATTTTTCGAATTTATAAATTTAAAACGGTAGTATCATGATGTTCCTGCGGGCATTCGCCCGCAGGAACATTACCGCCGGAACGGTCAAGACCGTTCCCTACAATAATCAAAGGCAGGAATAAATATGTCTTCACAGAAAGAGGCGGCCGCCGAACACGCGATCATCGGTGCGTCCGCGATCTCAAAACCGTATGAACGCAATACCCACCCCGACGCGCAGTGGTTTCCCACTGCGGGCCTGGGTCTTTTTCTGCACTGGGGCATTTCCTCGGTGTTCGGAAATACCGATATCTCTTGGGGGATGATGGAGGACTGGGGATGGGACGCACCCCTTCCCGGCTATCCAAAGGTCACGCCGCGGCAATATTACGAAGAGGGTATCGCGAAGTTCCATCCCGATCAGTTTGAACCCGAAAAATTTCTGGGCGCGGCGGTCGAGGCCGGTTTCAAGTATGCCGTTCTGACCACCAAACACCACGACGGATTCACGCTGTTTCCGAGCAAATTCGGCGAAAACGGCGCGGCACATTCTCTGAACGGGCGCGATCTTGTGGGCGAATACGTCGACGCCTGCCGCAAGGTCGGTATCAAGGTTGGTCTTTACTATTCACCGCCGGACTGGTATTTTAACCGTGAATACATGAGCTTTAACGTCAACAAGAGGCCCGACGGAAGCCGGATTTTGAAGAATTTTGACCTGCAGCCCATCGACAAACTGCCCGAGATGCCGCCGGAACACAAAAAGGCCTATGCCGAATTGATCCGGGGTCAGACGCTGGAACTGTTGACACGGTACGGAAAAATTGATATCATCTGGTTCGACGGACGCGGCGTCGAGGAAAGCGATCCCGATCCGATCACCATCGAGGAAATCCGCACCCTGCAGCCGCAGATTCTGATCAACCCCCGCATGCACGGCAAAGGCGACTTCTCGACCCCCGAGTGCAGCATTCCGAAAACCGCACCCGAGGGCTGGTGGGAGATGTGCCATCTCTTGAACGACCACGGTTGGGGCTATACGGTGCATCCGTACAAGAGCTTCGAGTGGTGGCGCGAGACCTACGAGACCGTGCACGCGATGGGCGGTAACTTTTTGACCAACGTCGGTCCGATGCCGTCGGGTGCGCTGCCGGACGAATATTATGAGCGCATGGCACAGATCAAAGCGTATTTTAAAGGCAAAAAATAACGGAGGGTATAATTTCATGCACAAGGTAGGAATCATAGGATACGGCGGAATGGGCAGCGGATGGCATCCGCAGCGGTTTGAAGATACCGGCAGAGCCAAAGCCGTCGCCGCCTATGACATCAATCCGGTGAAGCTGGAAAAAGCCGAAAAAGACGGGCTGGTCGCCTGCCGGAGCGCCGCGGAACTGCTGGCGATGTCGGATATCGACATCATCGTGGTCGCGACGCCGAATAATTTTCACTGTAAATATTCGCTGATGGCGCTTGAGGCCGGGAAAAACGTATTGTGCGAAAAGCCGGTCATGATGAACGCCGCAGAACTCGAAAAAGTGCTCGATATGTCCAAAAAAACCGGGAAAATCTTTTCGGCGCACCAAAACCGCCGTTTTGACCGCGATTTTGTGACGGTGAAAACCGCCATTCAAGAGGGTATGATCGGCACGCCGTTTTATATCGAGAGCCGCGTGCAGGGCAGCCGGGGGATCCCGGGCGACTGGCGCTGCGTGGCCGAGGCCGGCGGCGGCATGCTCTACGACTGGGGCATTCACCTGCTGGATCAGATTTTGTGGATGGAGAAATCCCCGGTCACCGAGGTCTACTGCCAAATGCTCAAAGTTAAATTCGATGTCGATGACAACTTCAAGCTGCTGTTGAAGTTTCAAAATGGGCTTTCGGCATTGATCGAGATTGATACATATTGCTTCCTGCCGCTGCCGCGCTGGCATGTGCACGGCGATCACGGTACCATGGTGGTGGACGACTGGAAATGCAACGGCAAGATCGTGAAATCCAAGACACTGGAGATGGTCTGGGAAGAAGGCGTCGTTTGGACCGAAGGCGGCCCGACCAAGACCATGGCGCCGAGACCCCGCGAGAGCGTGGAAGAACTGGCACTGCCCGACGTCAAGACCGACGTGGTCGACTTTAGCCGCAACTTCCTTGACGCGGTAGAGGGTAAGTGCGAACAGCTCGTTAAACACGACGAGATGCTGCGCGTGATGAAGATTATTGACGCGGCGTTCCGTTCCGGCGAAGAGGGCATTTGTGTCAAATTTTAAATAATGAGTTTTAAAACCCGCGAAACGGCAAAACCGGACGCGGGTTTTGTATATCAACGAAAGGGTGACAGGGAATGAAAAAGATCGATATTTTTGGGGCGCCCGTAGTGCTGCACGGGTTTGACGCCGAAGGCGTAAAAAAATTATGGCGGCTGCCGTTCGCGCTGCACGATCAGGTCAATCTGGGCGTGGCAACGCTCTGCAAGCACACTTCGGGCGGACGCATCCGGTTTTGTACCGACAGCAAAAAGCTGAGTGTCCGGGTGACGGTGACCGAGGACTGTCTGTTTCCGCATATGCCGCTCTCGGGCAGTTCGGGGGTCGATCTGTTCGTCAACGGGCGGTTTGTGCAGAACTGGCGGCCCGATCTGAACAGGCGGGTCTTTTCGTTTGAATATAATATGAGCGGAGAGAAAAACGAGATCTGCTTCTATCTGCCGTTATATAACGGCGTGGAGGCGTTTGAACTCTATGCCGACGACGGGGCTTTTATCGGCGCGCCGAGGCCGTATACCCATCAAAAACCGGTCGTTTTCTACGGCTCATCGATCACACAGGGCGCCTGCGCCTCAAGACCCTCGAACAACTATGTCGCCGAGGTCTGCGAGATCGTCGACGCCGATTTCCGCAATCTCGGCTTTTCGGGAAACGCGCTGGGTGAGGAGAACATCGCCGATTATATTGCGGGGCTGGATATGAGCGTGTTCGTGCTCGATTATGATCACAATTCCTGGACGGAGCGGCTCGACGAGACCCATGAGCGGTTTTTCAAACAGGTGCGGGCGAAGAACCCGACACTGCCAATCATTATGATGACTCGCCCCGATTTTGACGCAAACATTCCCGACAGCACCCGCCGCCGCGAGATCGTGAAACGAACCTACGATAACGCTGTGGCAAGCGGGGACAAATTTGTCGCGTTTTTGGACGGCGAGACGTTTTTCGGCAATGTGCTGCGCGACCACTGCACGCCCGATACCTGCCACCCGACCGACCTCGGATTCGAGCGTATGGCGATGGCGGTGCTGCCGGCGCTGAAGAAGTTTTTAAGTTAAAAATCCTGTAGGGGCGCACCTGTGTGTGCGCCCGAGTACATGGATATCAACAGGAAACTGTTGCAACGGATATTCCAACGTGCGCACACACAGGTGCGCCCCTACGGTGTTGATTGCAAAATAAGCGGGCTTATGCTATAATTCTGTCATATTTCACCTTTTTGAAAGGATTTATCTTATGCCGATCTGCATTCCGCTCGATCTGCCGGCGCGGGAGATACTCGAAAACGAGAATATTTTCGTTATGGACCGCAAACGCGCTTCGTCGCAGGACATTCGTCCGCTGCGGGCCGCGATTGTCAACCTGATGCCGACAAAAATCGCCACCGAGACCCAACTGCTGCGGCTGCTGGGCAACTCACCTTTGCAGATTGAGGTTGATTTATTGCAGACGGCCAGCTATACGCCGAAAAACACGCCTTCCGATCATTTGGAGCGGTTTTATACCACATTCGATGCGGTCAAAGATAATTTTTACGATATGTTGATCATCACCGGCGCGCCGGTCGAAACGCTGCCGTTTGAGGAAGTCGCCTATTGGAAAGAATTCTGCGATATCGTCAAATGGGGCAAGAAGCATGTCTATTCGACGCTGTACATCTGCTGGGCGGCACAGGCGGGTCTTCATCTGCTGCACGGGCTTAATAAAAGATTACTTAATCAAAAGCGGTTTGGCGTGTTTGAAAGCATTCCGCTGAAATCGAATCACCCGTTGCTGCGCGGCTTTAACGATACCTTTTATATCCCGCATTCGCACCACACCGAGGTGGCGGTCGAGGATATTCTGACCGAGAAAAAAGTGGAGTTGCTGGCGGCTTCGAAGGCCGCCGGAGCCGACATCGCCGCGACCTCCGGCTGCCGCAACGTGTTTGTGTTCGGGCATCTCGAATACGACACCGACACGCTGAAAAACGAATATGTACGCGACCTCACAGCGGGGAAGCCGATTGAGATTCCGGTCAATTATTTTACCGACGACGATCCCGACAAAGCACCGATCAACCGTTGGCGCGGCCATGCGAATCTGTTTTTCGCCAACTGGATCAATACGGTCTATCAGGAGACACCGTACGATCTGAGCAGGGGATTTTGAGAATGTAGGGGCGGATATTATCCGCCCGTTGAAATGTATAAAAATATATCTATTCATTATTTTTAATGTATGCGGGCGGATAATATCCGCCCCTACAAACAATAAAACCTCTTGACAGCGGGAAATCCGCGTGTTAAAATGCAGGTACATACGGTGACGAAGAACGGCTGCGCCGAATTCTTTTTCAGAGAGCCGGCGGTCGGTGCGAGACGGCAAAGAAAGCAGCAGCGGATCCCTTCCGAGTACAAATCCGATTTCTTTTTAAGGATAGGCGTTTGCGTGGCGGCCGCGTTAGGGCCGGAGGCTTGTTTGAGCCGATAAGAGGCGCATTTTGCGCAATATGGGTGGTACCGCGGGTGTTATCTCGTCCCAATTCAGGGGCGGGATTTTTTGTTTTTTACTTTTTGCTGATTATGAAAGGAGCGTCAACATGGAAACCAAATTGACCGAGATCGCCGAACGAATTCAAGCGCTGCGCGATATCTGCGGATTCAGTGTCGCCGAGATGGCCGAGGCGACCAACCTGACCGCAGAACAATATGCGGAATATGAGAGCGGCACGAAGGATTTTTCATTCACGTTTTTGTACCTCTGCGCCGAGAAATTCGGGGTGGATATGGTCGAACTGCTGACCGGCGAAAATCCGCATCTGACGGGATATACCGTTGTGCGCGGAGGCAGGGGCCTGCCGATCAAACGTCGTGAGGGGTTTGAATATAATCACCTTGCGGCCAATTTCCGCGCCAAACAGGCCGAACCGTTTCTGGTCAGAGCGCCGTATTTTGAGGCGGCGCAGACACAGCCGATTCCGATGTCCACGCACGAGGGGCAGGAGTTTGACTATGTGCTCTCGGGTACGATGAAATTTGCGCACGACGGGCATTTTGAAGTTTTAAACGCGGGTGACTCGGTGTATTACGACTCCGGTACGCCGCACGGAATGATCGCAATCGGCGGCGATTGCATGTTCCTTGCGGTTGTGCTGAAAGGCAAGGTATAAACAATATGAGAAATATCAATTTAAAATATGTTGAGGAAAAATACGATGAAAACGGGATTCTGAGTGAATATAAACTCAAGATTCCGGAAAATTTCAACTTTGCCTACGATGTGGTCGACGATATCGCCGCAAATGAACCCGACCGCCGTGCGATGCTCTGGGTCGGCAAGAACAGGGAAGAGCGTACTTTCACCTTCGGCGATATGAAGCTGTGGTCGGACAAGACCGCGAACCACCTGCGTTCGCTGGGCATCAAAAAAGGTGATCCGGTCATGGTAGTGTTGAAAAGGCATTACCAGTTCTGGTTCTGTGCGCTGGCACTGCACAAACTCGGCGCGGTGCTGATTCCTGCCACCTATATGATGACCGCACACGATGTGAAATACCGGATCGACAGTGCAAGCGTCAAAGCCGTGATCTGCACCCCCGATGGGGACGTCGGAGCGGCGGTTGAACAGGTCGAAACCGAATGTCCGACCTTGAAGCTGAAGATGATGGTCAACGGCGCGCGAGCGGGTTGGCTGGACTTTGACGGGGGTGTTGCAGCGGCAGATGAAAAATTCGAACGGGTTGTGACCAATGTCCATGAACCGATGCTTTTATATTTTTCGTCGGGGACGTCGGGTTATCCCAAGATGGTGCTGCACGATTATGCCTACGCACTGGGACATCTGCTGACGGCCAAACATTGGCACTGTGTCGTACCCGATGGACTGCATCTGTCGATTGCCGATACCGGCTGGGGCAAGGCGGTCTGGGGCAAGCTGTACGGACAATGGCTGATGGAAGCCGGAATCTTCGTCTACGACCTTGAAAAATTTGTGCCCGCCGACATCCTTTCGATGATTGGGAAATATCAGATTACCACGCTGTGTTGTCCGCCGACAATGTTTCGGATGTTTATTAACGACGGACTGGAAAAGTACGACTTATCCTCACTTCAATATACGACGATCGCCGGCGAAGCGCTCAATCCCGACGTCTTCAACAAGTGGTATGCGGCCACCGGATTAAAGCTGATGGAGGGATTCGGCCAGACCGAGACAACGCTGGCCATATGCAACACCAAGGGCATGACGCCGAAGCCCGGTTCGATGGGCAAGCCGTCGCCGCAGTATCAAATTGATCTGATCGATCCCGACGGCAACAGCTGCCCTAACGGTACGACCGGTGAGATTGTGATCAGATACGAACCCCATCCGCCGGGCCTGATGTGCGAATATTACCGCAATGAAGCCAAGACCACAGAGGCCATGCACGATGGCTGGTATCACACCGGCGACACCGCCTGGCGCGACGAGGACGGTTATTTCTGGTATGTCGGGCGCAACGACGACATCATCAAATCGTCGGGCTACCGTATCGGTCCGTTTGAGGTCGAGAGCGTTCTGGTGACCCATCCGGCAGTGTTGGAGTGTGCCATCACCGCAGTTCCCGATCCCGTGCGCGGGCAATTGGTCAAGGCCACAATCGTACTGCGGTCCGGTTTTGCGCCGAGTGACACACTGGTCAAGGAGCTGCAGGACTATGTCAAGCACGAGACCGCGCCGTATAAGTATCCGCGTGTGGTCGAGTTTGTCGAAAAGCTGCCCAAGACTATCAACGGGAAGATTCGAAGAGTTGAAATTCGAGAAAAGGGCTAAAGAATTGTAGGGTGGGATGACCACATCCCGCCGTGCGGGCGTACAGCCCGCAAAAATGCTTTAGTTTATGTAATTAAATGATGATACTTATTCAAAGATAGAACAAAAAAACGAGAGTTCTTTAAGGCATATAATACGCGGTGGGGTGTGGTCACCCCGCCCTACTTTTTATAGAGGTTTTCTTGTTAGATTGGTAAACATGTGTTATAATAAATCAAATTAAGGCGGGGAGGCGGACGTTTGGCGGTTTGTGCGGTGATCGGCGGCGGTGCCGGAGGCATGATGGCAGCCGGACAGCTCGGTGCGGCAGGGATTGAAACGCTGCTGTTCGAGCCGAATACCCGTCTCGGTGCGAAGCTGCGTATCACCGGAAAAGGCCGCTGCAACCTGACCAATGCCTGCGATGTGCGTCAATTCATCGACAAGGTTGTCACCAACAAAAAGTTTTTATTCGGTGCGGCAAACCGGTTTTCCCCGAATGACTGCATCGCTTTTTTCGAAAACAATCTCGGGGTTAAATTGAAAATCGAACGCGGCGGCCGGGTCTTTCCCGAAGACGACAATGCTCACACCGTGGCAAATGCCCTTGAAAAATATGCGCTGGCACACGCAAAGTACATTCAATCAAGGGTAACGGCAATTGAAGCGCGCAAAGACGGCTTTTTAATTAAAACGGAAAACGGTGATTATAACGCCGACAACATTTTGATTGCGACCGGCGGGATGAGCTATCCGAAAACCGGCTCGACGGGCGACGGATACGGTTTTGCAAGAACGCTCGGGCATATTGTAACACCGCTGCGGGCCTCATTGGTGCCGCTTGTCTGCGCGGAGGATTTATGCCGCGATTTACAGGGGTTATCATTGAAAAACACCGGACTGAAGTTGTTCATCGAGGGCGTAAAAAAGCCGGTCTATGAAGAACAAGGCGAATTATTATTCACCCATTTCGGCGTCAGCGGACCGTTGATTTTGTCGGCGAGCGCGCATTTGGGCGACGAGACGGTAATCAGAGCGGGCGGCGCACAGGCGCTGATGGACGCGGGAAAGATTAAAATTTCGCTCGACTTAAAACCGGCGCTCGACGAAGAGCGGTTAGATGCACGAATTTTACGGGATTTTGCCGAAGAACCGAACCGGGATTTTAAAAATTCGTTATCCGCATTATTACCGTCAAAAATGATTATGCCGATCGTTAAGCTCTCCGGCATTCCGGGCGACACCAAAATCAACGCAGTGACCGCCGAACAGCGTAAAAAGCTGGTGCGGCTGCTGAAAGATCTGCGGCTGACCGTGACCGGGACAAGGCCGATCGATGAGGCGGTTGTGACCTCGGGCGGCGTGGACGTGCGCGAAGTCGACCCGGTGACGATGGAATCCAAAATCGTGAAAAATCTCTTTTTTGCGGGTGAAGTGCTCGATTTGGACGCCTATACGGGTGGATATAATCTGCAGATCGCATTCAGCACGGCGGTTGCAGCCGCACGGGCGATCATCAATCAAAATTCGGGGGAAGTGAAATAAATGCCGATATCTATCGCAATTGACGGGCCTTCAGGCGCGGGGAAAAGCACGCTGGCACGCCGTCTGGCCGAAGAACTGGAATATATCTATATTGATACCGGCGCTTTATACCGCACGGTCGGCCTGCATGCGGTGCGGGTGACCGGCGGATATGACAACCCGAAAGCGGTGGTCGATTCGCTCAAGAGCATTGATATCAAGATGAAGCTCGATGACGGCAAACAGGTGATTCTGCTCGACGGAGACCCGGTCGGCGATAACATCCGGACGCCGCTGATTTCGATGGCGGCCTCTGCGGTTTCGGCGATTCCGGCGGTACGCGATTTTTTGATGGAATTTCAGCGCGGCGTGGCGGCAAAAAACAGTGTCGTGATGGACGGGCGCGACATCGGCACCGTGGTTCTGCCGAATGCGAAAATTAAAATATTTTTAACCGCTGCCCCCGAGATACGGGCAAAGCGGCGTTATCATGAGCTGCTTGAAAAAGGCAAACAGGTGACCTATAAGGAAGTTCTGGCTGATTTGAAAAAGCGCGACGCTGACGACAGCAGCAGGGCGGTAGCACCTTTGAAACCCGCACCGGACAGCGTCACCGCAGATACGACGAATTTGGATTTACAACAGTCTTTTGAATTGCTGATGCGCATTGTCAACCGAAAACTGGCTGAGGAAAAACGGCTGAAAAAACACGCAGTGAAAAAGGCGGATAGAGAGCTGTATTCCATCACTTGGCAGGCCAAAGTACAGAAAAATCTGCGCGGATTTGCGTTTTGGCTGTTTCGGGTCAAGGTAGTGGGTGTTGAGAATATTCCCAAAGAGGGACAGGTTGTGATCTGCCTGAACCACCTGAGTTATCTTGATCCCGTACTTACGGCTTTCGCCAGTCCCCGTCCGATCAATTATATCGCCAAATCGTCGCTGTTCACGAAGCCATTGCTCGGATTTTTAATTCGAAAACTCGGCGCATTGCCGATTGATAGGGACAAGCCCGAAGTCGGTGTCTTCCGCACAATCGGGAATCTGCTAGAAAAAGGACGCGCCATCGGGATTTTCCCGGAAGGTACCCGCAGCAAAAAGACCTATGAGATGCAGCAGGGCAAAGCCGGCGTGGGGATGATCGTACTCAGAGCCGGTGCACCGGTGGTACCGATATTGCTCGAATACCCCAAGCGTGCGGGCATGTTTAGATCCACATTAATCACAATCGGAAAATCGATACCAGCCCAACAGCTTGACGTCGGAACCGGAAAGCAGCGTTTTCAGGCTTGCGCCGACGCAATTATGGAATCCATCGCCGCGTTGAAGGAATCGAAATAGATGATAGAACAGGAGCCCTATGGAGATCATCGTCTGTAAAAATGCCGGAACCTGCTACGGGATTAACCGAGCTGTGAATATGCTCGAGGATCTGTTGGCAAAGGGTAAAAAGGTCTGCACACTGGGGCCGCTGCTGCATAACAAGCGGTTCATGCAGGAGCTTGTGGGCAAGGGTGTGCGGGTGGTCAATGACCCGTCTGAGACGCTGCCCGGCGAGTGCCTTCTGATTCGCAGCCACGGCGTTTCGGAGGCGACGGTAGAGCGGATAAAGGCGCTGGGACTGGAGTTTTACGATGCCACCTGCCCGAGCGTGGCGCGTATTCACAAGCTGGTTGCGGAAATTCCCAAAGACGATGTTTTGCTGGTAGCCGGTGATGCGAGCCATCCGGAAGTCATCGGAATTTTGGGTCATGCGGTTTGCGAAGCCCACACATTTGGAACAAGTTGGGAACTGGAAGAGCTGATTAAAACACGCTCGAATTTTGTCGAAAAAACGGTTTGGTGCGCCGCACAAACTACTTTTTCGGTATCGGAATGGAAAAAATGTGAGGAAATTCTCAAAAAGCACTATACAAACTTGAAAATTTTTGATACAATATGTAATACGACTCGTCTTCGGCAGACCGAAGCGAAAGAAGTTGCTTCGGTTTGTGATTTGATGTTCGTGATCGGCGACCGCGAGAGCTCTAACACCACAAAGCTCTTTGAAGTCTGCAGTGCGATCACGAAGACCATGCGTGTCGAAAACCCCGACGAGATCTCGCGGGTACCGGATTGCCGCCGCATCGGCATCACCGCAGGGGCGTCTACTCCGGTCAAAAACATTATGGAGGTTGTTCACAAGATGGACGAAAACAAAGAAATTCTTCAAGGCCAAGAAGAGGTCGAGAAGACCAAAACGGAAGCCAAAGCTGAGGTCGAGGAGACAAAAACGGAAGCCAAAGCTGAGGAATTTGACTTCGAGGCCGAACTGGAAGAGTCGTTTAAACGGCTTTCCAAATCGGATACCATCAAGGGTATTGTGACGGGTGTCTATCCGGGCGAGGTCGCCGTGGATATCGGCCGCAAACATGCCGGCTATATTCCGCTCGACGAACTTACCAACGATCCCAACGCCAAGACCTCCGATCTCGTCAAGGTAGGGGACGAACTTACATTGATGGTGCTGAAGACCAACGACGTCGACGGCACGGTCATGATGTCCAAAAAGCGCGTCGATGCCAATGAGAATTGGAACAAGATTCTCGAGGCAAAGGAAAACGGCACCGTGCTCGAAGGCTTGGTGGTTGAGAATGTCGGCGGCGGCGTGATCGCTACATATGAGGGCGTTCGCATCTTCATCCCCGCATCCCACACCGGAATTCCCAGAGAAGGAAATCTTGACGACCTGCTGCGTCAGACCGTCAAGTTTATCATCATCGATATCGACGAACGCGGCAGAAGAAAACGTGCCGTCGGTTCGATTCGCAAGGCCTCTTCCAGCAACCGCAAGGAACTGACCGAGAAGTTTTGGGAGACCGCTAAGGTCGGCGATGTCATCGTCGGCAAGGTGCGTTCCATCGCCCAGTTCGGCGTGTTCGTGAACCTGAACGGCCCGGATGGCCTTGTGCACCGCACAGAGCTCAGCTGGAACCGCTTCAAGAATCTCGAGGACGTCGTGACGGTCGGGCAGGAACTCAAAGTCATGATCAAGGAACTCGACCCGGAGAAAAAACGGATCTCATTGACCGCGAAATTCCCGGAGGACGATCCTTTCAACAAGTTCCTGACACAGTTCAAAGTCGGCGACGTGGCCAAAGTCACGATCACGAGTTTGGTAACCTACGGCGCATTCGCCATGGTCATCCCGGGTGTTGAGGGTCTGATTCACATATCCAACATCGCCAACCGTGTCATCGCCAAACCGGCCGATGTGCTCAAGAAGGGCGAAGAGGTTGACGCCAAGATTATCGACATCAACCCCGAGTCCAAAAAAGTCAGTTTGTCGATTCGCGCACTGATCACGGAGGAGACAGACGCAAACGCCACAGAAGTCGTCGCGTCTACGGCAGAGGAACCTGTTGAAACTCCGACAGAAGCCCCTGTTGAGGAAGCACCGGTTGAGACTGCACCCGTTGAGGAAGCGCCGAAGCCCAAACGCACCACCAAGAAAAAGGCCGAAGAGACTCCGGAAACGGCCGAATAAACAAATAAAAACAGACGGGCGGGCTTCGGCCTGCCCGTTTTCCGTAACATCAGCCGCACCTTTTGCATATAATGATGCGGGGGCGGTGTATGATGGCAAAAAGACGCAGAGGGCGGAGGCGCGGCACGGTCGTGCGGACGATCATTCTCTGGCTGTTGATTTTGGGCTGTTTGGGAGCCATAATAAAGACGGGTGACAACCGTCTGCGCGCCATTGTCAGTCAGCTTGCACAGACCCGGGCCAAGGAATACAGCACCCTTGCGATCAATACCTGCGTAACCGACGTTTTGGCCGAGGACGGCACTGATTATTCGAATTTGATCTATATTCAGACCAATGAAAACGGTTTAAGTGTTGTCCGAACCAATATGACAGCGATCAATACATTAAAAGCCGGACTGACCACCGCAATCCAAAAACGCCTTTCGGAATACGACGACGGTAAGCTCTATATTGCGCTGGGCACATTGGTCGGGAGCGACGTATTTACCGGCAGGGGTCCGAAAATTGAGGTTCAGCTGGTGCCGGTGGGCTATGTGACCACTGCGATTACCAACGAATTCACGAGTGCCGGCATCAATCAGACGCTGCACAGGATTATGATGTCGGTCACGGGTACGGTTACGGTCGTCATGGCGGGTTATTCGGCCACATCTCAGGTGACGGCAGAGTTCTGCATTGCCGAGACCATCATCGTCGGCGCTGTGCCGCAGGCTTATACACATGTTACCGGGTCGGGGACTACAGATAGCAACATCAATGATTTTATGGCAAATCCGGATGGGAGCAGTGGAGTTGGTGGAACTGGATTTCAATAAGGCAAAACAAAGAGCCGAATTTTTAAGAAGACAAATTGAAAAGGCCAACGAGGAGTACTACAATCAGGACAACCCCTCGTTGGAGGATTTTGAATACGATGCTATGACCCGGGAACTGCGGGAGATCGCAGTGAAATTCCCGGAATTGGCCTTTGAACTGGAGCCGATTGCAAAGGTCGGCGGAAAGGCGTCTGCGCTGTTTTCGCCGGTGGAGCATCTTGTGCCGATGGAGAGCTTGCAGGATGTGTTTTCGTTTGAGGAATTAAAGGATTTTAAAGATCGGGTGAAAACCGTTTTTCCGAATGCCGAGTTCGCCGTCGAGGCGAAGATTGACGGGCTTTCGGTGTCGCTGGAATATGAAAACGGTGTTTTTGTGCGCGGCTCGACCCGTGGCGACGGCAGAGTCGGAGAAGATGTGACCGCGAATCTGATGATGATTGAGTCGGTGCCGAAAAAGTTGAAAAACGGGCCGGAGTTTTTAGAGGTGCGCGGCGAGGTCTATATGCCGAAAAGCGTGTTTGCCAAGTTGGTTGAGGCACAGAACGAGAACGGCGAAGCTCCGTTCAAGAATCCGCGTAACGCCGCCGCCGGTTCGCTGCGGCAAAAAGACAGCGAGATCACCAAGTCTCGGCATTTGGCGGTAATCGTTTTTAACATCCAGCAGATTCGCGGGAAAGAAATTTTAAAGCACAGCGAATCGTTGGATTATCTGGACAAGCTCGGTTTTCCGGCTTCGAAATATATCGTCACTTCCGATTTTGACAAGATGATTGAGCGAGTGGAGGAGATCAACAAGACCCGCCACGATTTGCAGTTCGACATCGACGGCGCGGTGATTAAACTCGATAATTTAGCCGACCGCACAAGATTGGGCAGTACGTCAAAGTTTCCGCGCTGGGCGGTGGCGTATAAATACCCGCCGGAGATTAAAAAGACAAGATTGCTTGAAATCTCGATTGAGGTCGGACGCACGGGCGTGCTGACCCCGACAGCGGTGTTTGAGCCGGTGACGCTGGCCGGAACCACGGTCAGCCGCGCGGTGCTGCATAATCAGGACATGATTGACGAAAAGGGCGTCGCTGTCGGTGATATCATCGAGGTACGCAAAGCGGGTGACATCATTCCCGAGGTGGTCAGCGTGGCGCAAAAGAGCGGAAACGAGACCTATCGGATTCCGTCGGAGTGCCCGTCGTGCGGCAGCAAGGTCATCAAAGATGAGGATGGCCCCGCAATTCGCTGTCCCAACCCCGATTGCCCCGCCAAACGCTTCCGCGAGATGATCCACTTCACCGAGAAGTCGGCCATGGATATCGACGGACTTGGTCCTGCGGTGCTGAAAGCGCTGCTCGACAAAGGGCTTGTGAAAGATATCGCGGATTTATACACCCTTCAAAAAGAGGATATTGCCGCGCTCGATAAAAAGGGTGAAAAGTCGGCGCAGAATCTGCTTAACGCGCTCGAAAAGAGCAAGAAAAACGATCTGTGGCGATTGATCTCGGGACTCGGCATCCGGCATGTCGGCGAGACGGCGGCGCAGGATCTGGCGCTGCATTTCGGCACACTGGACGCGCTGCAAAACGCCGGGGTTGAGGAAATTGCGCATGTCGAAGGCGTCGGCGGGATTACCGCAGAGAGCATCAATTCGTATTTTTTAAATGATATAAACCTCGCTTTAGTCGAGAAACTGAAAGCGGCTGGACTCAATATGACCTGCCTGACCGAGAAAAAGAGCGGCGGGCCGCTGGAGGGTAAAATTTTTGTGCTGACCGGCACGCTGTCGATTCCGCGTTCCGAGGCCGAACAAATGATTAAAGATGCGGGGGGGAAGACCAGTTCATCGGTGTCAAAAAACACCGATTTTGTGCTTGCGGGCGAAGACGCAGGGAGCAAACTGACCAAAGCGCAGGCACTCGGTGTAAAAGTGATTTCCGAGGCGGAGTTTTTTGAGATGGTGAAGTAAAATGATTTATAAATAACCACCCCGACACTTCGCAAGGCCACAAGAAGAATGTCGCGTAAGAGACATTCTTCAAAGGGATTCACATAGGTGAATCCCTTTCCTCCCCAGAGGGGAATTATAACGGCTATTATCCCCTATTGAGAGTATGGAGAAATATATGAAATTCGAAGAGATGAGTAATTTATTAGGAGTATATTTTCCGAACCTGAAGCAAGTAATTGATGCCGCTTCGGAAGAGGATAAAGAGTATTATAAAATAGGATCATATATACTTTACGGGGAGGTTTTTAACCCATATATCAGGCAGTTACTGCTCGAGGAAGAAAATCCGGAAGAAATAGAGCATGTATTTGATTTCTTAGAAAAGATGGCAATATGCGAAGACCAAGATGTAAGAAACCTATTGCAAGTGGAAATTCTTGAATTCTTATGGGGGAAAGAGACCCATGAAAAAGCTTTTAAGTACATGCATTCCTATACAAAGCAAATATACAACAAAATTGAAGTTTACTTTAATATTCCCACAAAAGAAAAACCACACAAAAGTAACAGCCTTCCGAATTGAAGGCCGTTTTTGGTCGTCGAGAATGACGATTCCTATGAAGGATCACACCAGTACTTCACCCACATTTTTATATAGAGAAACAAACCTATTGACTTTCACTATATGAAAATGCGAGTTCTCCGTTTACATTTAGTTCATACGGCGTGTCATCATATACATACATACCGTAATAAAAAATATTGACCATATCAGGCACATATGCATTTAATGCGGTGCTATGAAATACGGTTCCTTTATTATCTGTTACCTGATATTGCGAAAAAGAATCATCAATATACGCATCATATTCAATTATTACAATACCCTCGTTGATATAGTGCCGATAATGAATAAATCCTTTTTTATAAATAGAGATTTGAAAATCGGTTTTTTGAGTACGCGACGGCATTTTCCATTTATCGCCGGCCTTTTTTAAATAATATGATGTACGTGAACTATGAGTTTCGATAATGACATAGGCACCTTCAGTGCCGTTGTCTAAAATGCCTACGACGCTGACAGGTTTCCAATTTTCTGTTGTATATTTAATCGCCGCTTCCGGAGTATTGTATGAAAACATATACGGAATCGCTCCAAAAGACGTCCAAAGGACTAACATGATTATAATTGAAAAAAATCTTTTTTTCTTAACCGATAAGGTTTTTATAGGTTTTATTTGCATGATCAGCCAAACCAGCCCCACAACAATCGGGATTAATAAATATTGAAACATATATCCTCCTCAATTGATTATTGAAGAATCCCGATGTGGTGTATTGATTTAAATCACGGTAGAATAATCTCAAACTCGGCGTTCTTGCCGGACAGGCCGGTTTTCCAGAGCCAAGAAGCGTTTTTGGTGACCTCTTTGCGGCAGTCCTCGGTGTCGGTGAAGTTTAGTACCTGCGGGAACGGGCCTACCCGGAAATCGAATTCGAGCGGGATGGTACTCTCGACATTTACGCGCACCTTGCGCAGCCAGCGCTCGTGCTCCATGCGATAAGAAATGCGTCCGCTCTGCCCGTTCTGAAACACCGGGAAGTCTTTTATTTCGATGGTGTCATAGGTCCACGGGATGCGTGGCAGAATGCGCAGTTTCGGGCCGTTTTCGATGCCTGACATCAGCGTCAGGGCTTTGAGAGGCTCGGCTTCCTGCACCAGATTGCCCTCGTCGCCCGGGTTTTCCATCACGCCGAAGCGTCCGTTATTGTGGAATCCTCCCGTATGGTCTCGGGCGTCTTCGTAGGCGTCATAGTCAAAACACTCGTGGGGAATCCACGGGTTCATCTCATGGGATGTCGGATGCATCACATCGCCGTCATAAGAAAGGCGGGCGACACCTTCGAGCAGTTTGGTGTAGGCGTTAACATCGTCCATCAAAATGGCGGCTTGCGTCATAAAGCCCTGCCCGTAGCCGGTCATGGTGTCGTCGTGGCGGTCGCGCATGCCCTCCCAGCAGGTGTTGCTGACGAAGCCGTATTTTCGGAAGTAAAGTCCCTTGCACATCTGATCGAGGATATATTCATAGCTATTGGAATTTACTGTAGCGTGGCTGCCCTGTTCGGGGCGGCACAGACCGAGATCGGAGTCGAAGATAAAAGGCAATTGGCGCGTCCAGGCGTTGATGGCGAAATGAATGCTGTCCCAGTCCGCGTAGTTGTATTCGCTGCCGTCGCGTCCGTCGATTCCGTTGGTCCAACACCCCTCGCGCACGGGGGAATAGCGCGAAAAAGCCGCTTTGGTTTTTTCGGGCGTCCAGCTGCGCTCGCCCATCACCAATTTCTCGGTGAGGGCTTTCGTCATCTTTTCGTGCATTTCGGACAGCTTTGACACCAGTGTTTTGTCTCCGGCGGCTTCGGCCATGGATTTCAGAGCGGCAAGAGCGATTTTGATGCCGTAATTCGGATAGACGGCGTAAACTACATAGGCGGTGTTGGGGTTGCCGGAGAGTTCGGATTTGCAGGGCAGCAGGCCGCCGTAGGGGGAATTCTGCATCATACGGTCAATCCACCCGATGACAGGCGAAACACCTTCCAAAAACTCTTTGGCTAATGAGGGTTCGCGCCCTGCGGCAAGCCAGGTGTTGTAAAGACCCAATAGAATCAGCGCGTTGCCGTCGGTTTCGAAATCGCCGATTTGAGTCGGTTTTGCGGGCTTTCCGGTGTAGCGGTCGATGATACGGCCCCAATGATCGGCTTCGTTGAGCGCGGAAAGCATATAGCGTGCCACGGGCAGTGCGAGGTCGGCAAAGCCGAGCCGCGCGATTTCGATCAGGCCGCGTCCGCTGTCGCGCGACCACATCTCGTTATAATAATTAGTATATTGATGCGGGAGGGTTGAGGTATGTAAAAACCCCTTTTTATAATTCGGGTCCCTGCCCATTTCCACTTTTATGATTAAGTCGTTCACCGTCTCGGCATAGATTGCGTTCATTCGTCCCGCAAAATCGCAGCCGCCGAACCGCATGGCAGGTTTCATAATAATTTCCTCCCGATTAAAACTGACCTGACTATATCATAAATGCGTTCGAATTTCAACAGGAGAAGGGTTTATGCGACGGTTTGCTTCATCGCTGTAAAACTCATCGACAGCGGCGAAGAAGGCGTCGATGTTTTCCCACGGGGTGGCGGGCGGAATGTCGCAGCCGGATGAGATGACAAAGTTTTTATAACCGCAGCACTCACCCATGATGCGCAGGGTCTCGACCCGAACCGATTCGGGCGTACCGTTACGCAGCTGGACAGCCGGATCGACATTGCCTATGGCGATGATGTCCGAGGGGATTTTTTCCATCATCTCTTTCATGTTGATTGAGTTGCCGAAATGATAGGCGTCACAGTTTGTGCGCAGAATCGAATCAATGATGTCAATGGCGCTGTTGCCGCAGTTGTGGTAGACCACAATGAAGTCGTCGCTCTTGACGGCCTCGGCGATGCGGCACATATACGGTTCGGCAAATTCGGCGGCCAAGTCGGGCGAGAGCAGGCCGGCCAGCGGTTCGGCGACAGCTACACCTGCGCAGCCGGTGGCTTTGTAGGCACCGATGTATTCGATGAGAAACTGCGTGACTTTTTCCATGGTCTTGTGCACCATATCGGGTTCGGTGTAGCAGTTGACCAGCGCTTCGGTGACGTCCATCAGACGCCCGGCCAGCGAGAACGGTCCGATAACACCCGCCAGCACGGGCCGGTCTGTGATGAGCGGCAGTGCTTTTTGGATGGCTTCGATATATTTTCCGGTTCTGCCCGCGCCGACTGGGGGCACAGTCAACGCATCGGCGTCCTCTTCGCAGGTGACAATCGAACCGGTGACCGTCGGGACTTCGTCGTCTGAGAGACGGATTTGGGAACCGAATGCCTCGGCCTCAACCGACAGATCCATCATACTGACCGCAGCGGCTTCGGGTACCCGGTCGGCGATCATCTTCATGCCTTTGGCCTGCAGGTCACTGTCGGAAATCAATTCCTTGACGGTGACGCCTAACAGTGATATGGATGGGAACGACAAAATCGGCATCGCCTGTTTACGGTCGGCTTTGAGCAGGCTGCCAAGCCATTGTCTGGGGGTCTGATTCATTTTTATCCTCCTTTTCAGGGAAACGAAGACATGTTCCCCTAATAAAACGATTCCAGTTTAAACGGTTTTAAAATGAATATATAGTAAAAAGGTTTAAATTTTGAAAAGATTTTTCCAATTTTAAAAAGACTGAAAAACCCATGTGTCGAATTTTGGTTGACTTGGTAAGCAGAATTAAGTATAATAATGGAAGATGTAAATGCTTGCACGCGCCGATTTGGCCGATAAAAAATAAACAGAATAGGGGACAATTGGATGCTGAAAAAGTTGATTTGCGCTTTTCTTGGGATTGTTTTATGTTTTGGACTGGTGGTTTCTGTAGCAGCTTCCGGTACGGTGACTTATTATTTGGAAGAGCCGGGTTTCAAAATTAGTTTACCGGACGATTCAATTGTCTTAACACGGGATATGAAAGCGAATGATCCGACTTTAGATTTATTCGAAATGACAAACAGCCAGGTGAATGAAGCGCTGGAAGCAAGCTTTTTATATCTGGAGGCATTCGATTCCGAATTTTCATATGAGTTGATTGTCAATATGCTTGAATTTTCACAGACAGATTTTAACGACCGGGATGACGCCGGAATGGAGCTGTTTGTGATCTCATACACAGCCGGAATGGAAGCAATGGGAACGGAATGTCTTCGATATTATATTTATGAGCATGAACAGACTAAGTTTGTTGTGACTTATACACGGAACAAGAGTGATGACGGATATTCATACGGATTGGTTTATACGACCGTCTATGAAGGGAAATCAATAAGCATTATATTAAAAACACTTTCGGGATCATTGGGATCTGATGACGAAAATCTATTGGCTGGTATTATTGACAGCATAGAATTTGATACAGCTGCTTCCCAAGCAAGTTCCAAAGCGAGTGTATCATCCCAGAAAACCAGTTCCAAGACGAGCAGTGCAGCTTCAAGCAAAGCCGCGTCTTCTAAGGCTGTTAGTTCTGCATCAAATACCGCTGTCAGTTCAACCTATTCATCCATGTCTGCAAGTTCCGCTTCAAGCAAACCAACTGCCACACAACCCGGCGAATCTGATGGCGGGAATTCGGTTTCGGCAATTATAATTACACTTTTGATCTTCGCTGCGCCGATAATCATTTACCGGTATGCAATTGCGAAAAAACCGATTGAGTCCCGCAAAGCGCTGATGATTACGATTTTTTACGGGCTTGTTGGTGCCGCTGTCACCGTATTTCTTGCCGTATTTTTCGACATCGGATTTGCCTGTGTCGGTGCGGTGGTTGTGTGGAGTTTTGTGAATTATTTCATACTGGTCAAAGGCAAGAAGCAGGTCGTGGTCGCTACTCCCGATTATTCCTACCAATCTGATGGATCGATGATTCACATTGAGCAGCCGCAGGTGTGGTATGGTGAAGGCACGGCGGAACCCGAGCAAAAAGCGGAAGAAGAAAAGCCGAAAACGGTCGTAATAACGGAAGCGGTGAAAAATCCGGCTGAACCTGTCAAAGAACAGGTGAATTTGGAAAACGCGGAAACTCCGCAATTCTGCTATAACTGCGGGGCAAAACTGAGGCTCGAGAGCAAATTCTGTCCCAAGTGCGGTGCAAAGGTCGAAAAACTCGGGGATGAGTGATAAAGAGAAAGGTAGATTAAAATGAAGAGAATCGTCAGTTTTTTATTTGCGGTGATTATGATTTTGGGGTTCATGTTTTCTGCTGCCGCCGCCGGCACAGAGAAATTTTATCTGGACGAAGTGGGAATGACAATTTCAATACCCAATGAATTTTATGTCTTTACAAAAAACACAAAGGCGGATTATCCCGGGTTTGCGCTGTTCGGGTATACCAAAGAGAGTTTATTAAAGATGATGTCTTCGATAAATTGCATTCTGTTTTCACAAAATGCCAAAGGAGACACCGGTGTCAGCATCGCTGTTACAAAAGCTGATAATCCGGATTTGAATACCCTCGACGACAACGAGTTGGAAGCATTGTGCAGGATAGAGAAAGAGTCGTTTACGGCGAATGGGGCGATTGTGACCAAATCTGATATTTATAAACAATCACAAACCGTATTCCAGAGAATGATTTATAAACTTGAAACCGGGACTGATTTTTCTAATTGTATACAGTATTCTACAGTTCTTGACGGCGATATAATTGTGGTGCAATTTCAAGTTTACTCAAGAGGGTTAACATCAGCCGATGAATCCGCTATGAAAGGCATTGTCGACAGCATTCGATTTGATTTATTAACTCCATCCCAAGCAAGTTCCAAAGCGAGCGTATCATCCCAGAAAACCAGTTCCAAGACGAGCAGTGCAGTTTCAAAAACGAGCAGTGTGGCTTCAACAACGGCATTCACCTTTACTGACAGTGAAACGCAAACCACTTTCACCGTTCCGTCTAATTGGTCCAAAAAGTCGCTCTCTAAAACGCGCCAATATATCGATACAAAGTTTGTGTATAATCAAGACAGCGAAGGCATCATCATGTACGGCAGCACCGATTTGTGGGCTGAGATGTCCGATGCGGATAAAATCGCGTTTTCTCGAGCGGATTTTAACAATGATTTATTCACAGCCGCCGATCTCGCAGAAGCGATGAACGTGAATGCAGATCAAGTTAAAACGGTAAATTATAATGATATTTCATATTATAAGATCGTCACAAGCGTTCCTATAGAGATACCCGCAAACAATGCATCTGTTACGATGACTTTGCTGTTGCATGTAGATAACGGATATCTTTATGCATTTTATTATAACGGGACAAGTTCCAGCCCTTACTATAAAGATTTTGAGGCGCTGCTGCGCAGTGTGAAGTACGCGGAGCCGATAATCATGAGCAGCACTCCTTCACAAGCGGCTAGTTCTGTCTCGAGCACGCCGACCGCTGTACAATCCGGTCAATCTGATGGAGGGAATTCGGTTTGGGCTGTTGTGATTACGCTTTTGATCTTCGCTGCACCGATTATCATTTACCGGTATGCAATTGCGAAAAAACCGATTGAGTCCCGCAAAGCGCTTATGATTACGATCTTCTACGGGTTCGGGGTCGCCGCAGTGACCGCGCTGCTGGCCGTGCTTTTTGATATCGGTTTTATCTGTATCGGTGTGGTAGTTTTGTGGAGTTTTGTCAATTATTTGATTTTAACAATGGGTTGGCAGCGCAGAGCGCGTGAAATGGCAGAGAAAGCGCAGGAAAATGTCCCGGCTTGGAAGCAATACGGGCGAAATATCGAATCCAAGGTTCAACAGCAAGAACCGAACGTTAATCAAATCTCAACGCAAAAAGCGGAAATTATAAAAACAACAATGCCGCCGCCATTAACGGCAGAGCCCAAAGATGCGGGAGAGCAACCTCAATTTTGCGAAAACTGCGGTAAAAAGTTGAAACCTGATACTAAATTCTGTCCCAAGTGCGGTGCAAAGGTCGAAAAACTCAGGGATGAGTGACAAGATGAGCAACAGAAAGGAAGATTAAAATGAAGAGAATCGTCAGTTTCCTATTTGCGTTCATGTTGGTTTTGGGGCTTTCTTTTTCCGTACACGCCTGGAATCCCGATAAAGATGGCGCTCAAATATACATATTGAAAAAGCCGAGTATGTTTATATCTTTTCCAAATGATATGTTTGTGTTTACGAGAGAAATGGATTCAAAAAGTCCTGTTTTAGAGAGATTTGGTTATACAAAAGAAGAATTGATTTCGGAATTTGAAAAAAATGATACTTATCTCAGAGCTTGGTCATCCGATTTATCATATGGAATCTATATATATATGAATCAAACGGATAATCAAGATTTAGCAGATTACAGTGATCGGGAATTTAATAATTTAAAGGAAATACTTGAAGAGGATTTTGAAGAAGATGGTGCTCATGTCACGGGAATGACAGATTTTTATTCCGGAACAACTAGATTTATACGGACCAGTTATTATATGGATGATGAGGACCCACTGTATGGGATTGAATGTGTAACTTTTAACGGCGGCGAACGAATTTTTATTGATCTCATTTCTTTTGACGGCCCGGTTTCCTCAACCGCTGAATCGTTATTCGATGATATACTCGAGAACATGACGATTATGCTGTCTTTTGACTTTATGTTTAGTTCAAGAACAAGCAGTTCCAAGGCGAGCAGTGTTCCCTCATCTAAAACAACAACGAGTACAGTCACTTCTTCAAAAGCTGCTGTTAGCTCTTCAACAGTAACGTATCCCGCTCCGAGCACACCGAGCACAATGACTGCCGCACAGGCATATCTACATAAATACGGCCGAATTTCTTTTTGGTCGATATTGCTTACGATTATCATTTTCACCGCACCAATTGTAATCTATCGATATACGAACATCAAGCATGCTGTCGAACCGAAAAAAGCATTGATGATTACGATTTTTTACGGGCTTGTTGGTGCCGCTGTCACCGTATTTCTTGCCGTATTTTCCGACATCGGCTTAGCCTGTGTCGGTGTGGTGATGATATTGAGTTTTGTCAATTATCACATGCTGGTCAAAGGTAGAAAGCAGCCCGCTCCCGATTGGCAGGATGAAACGATGATCCAAATTGAACAGACGATGGAATGGAATGGTCAAAACACAACGGTGCAGGAAGAAAAAGCTGCGGAAGAATCGGTTTCACCGGAAATTCCGGAATCGGAAATAAAACCGGAAGTGGATAAAACAACTGAGTCGGTCAAAGAGCAGGGGAGTCCGGAAAACGCGGAAACTCCGCAATTCTGCTATAACTGCGGGGCAAAACTGAGGCTCGAGAGCAAATTCTGTCCCAAGTGCGGTGCAAAGGTCGAAAAACTCGGGGATGAGTGATTAATATGGGAAGGCGGATTAAAATGGTTCGAAGGATTATCAGCGTTTTGTTTGCGGTGATGTTGGTATTTGGGCTGACGGTTTCGGTTGGTGCGGAAAACACGGTGTGGTATTATTCAGACGATTTGGGGATTGCTGTCCCGGTTTCTGATGGGATGAGTCTTCTCTCGCGCTATATGAGTGCCGACGATCCCCTTTTAACAAAACTGGGGCAGACGAGAGAAACCGTTTTAGCTACTTTTTATGAGAACAATGTATATCTGCAATTATGGGAAGACGACCTTTCCGGTGTGATCAATATCAGCATGACTTCCAGCAGCTTGAAGGACATGAGAGATTTCGATGAGACGGAATGGGACAGTTTCATTACTTCAATTCTTGATGAATTTGATTACGCCGATGTCAGCGATATCACGGTATATTATCTGCTGAATGGCACTTATGCTCAATTTTCAATCTATGTATACAATGGTGCTTCATATATTTATTGTTATTATTATGTCACTGTTTATCAGGGAAAGAAAATTGTCATTCAGCTGTTTTCGCAAAGCGGATCTCCCACGTCAAGCCAGCAAAAGGCTTTCGACTCCTTTGTGGGTGGCATCTATTACGGAACGGAAGAAGAGATTTTCGGCGATTCGTCCGGAAGTTCGAGTTTTGTTTCGACGTCCGCGTTCACATATACCGACGACGCTGTCGATACCTCATTTACCGTTCCGGCAAACTGGTATTCGGAGGCTGTCTCGGGGACGGACCCCTATGTGACCGCCGTATTCGTTTCGAATGAAGACGAGGATGCGGTAATTGTTTACGGAAGCGAGGACCAATGGTCCGATTACAGTTCTCTGAAAGGCATTGCCCGTGCGGACATCAATAACGACTATTTCACCGAAAAGGAAATTGAGGATAAATTTGAGTTTACTACAGATATCTCCGTCAAATATGTGGATGGGGTAAAATACTTTACATTCAAAAGTTACAGCGGGAATATGGTCTCCACCAGTTTGATCATGTATCACAATGCGGTTTTTTATTGGTTTGAATTTTACGGCGATGAAAACCATCCGTATTACGGCGATTTTATCTCGCTGATTAAAAGCGTGAAATATCCGGAGGTCAGCGTACCCGCTACTTCGCAGAGCAAACCGGCGTCTTCACAAAACACATCCGCAGGCTCGCAGAGTTCCGTTGCATCTTTACAAAGCGTACCGGCGTCTTCGCAAAGTAAACCGGCGAGTACTGTCGGCGGGAACGAGGGGGCGGCTTCGGCGATCCGGGCGTTTAATACGAAAAACAAAGGACTATATATCGCTTTGGCGGTTGTGCTTTTTGCACTGCCGATTCTCATTTACCGGTATGCGGTGCGTAAACGGCCTGTCGAACCGAAACGCGCGATGGAGATTGTATTGATTTACGGTGCGGTTTCACTGGCGGCATTGGCGGCTATAGCGGCATTTTTGGAGGGAAGCTGGGTCGCCGTCGGTATCGTGTTGATTTGGCATATTGCAAGTTATTTCATTTTGACGAGTGGCCGCAAACAAGCGGTATATAATGACTATATTGTAACTGTACCCGCGGAAACCCACTATCAACCGACGCCGACTTTGCAGTGGCAGCAGCCGACAGTCCATAACGAAATACCAAAACCTGCGCAAGAACCGAGTGTGAATTCGAAGCAGCCCTTGTTTTGTGAAATGTGCGGCAGCAAATTGAAAGAGGGAAGCAAGTTCTGTTCGCAATGCGGGGCTACGGTGGTATTGCTTCGGGAGGAAGGAAGTGAAAGGCAATGAGTTTACGGTTCGTTTGGGCGGTTACTGCTTCGGGATATTCCCTTGAGCCCGGTACTCTCATTTTAAATCTGATTCTCACGGTGGCGATCTATTCGCTGCCCATTATCATTTACCGGTATGCGATTCGAAAAGAACCCGTCTCGCCTAAAACAGGGAAGGCGATCACGATCGTATATGGGATCTTTGCTTTTATATTTATGCTGTTAATCGCAAGCGCAACCGGAGGGAGCGCTTCGGGCGGGGCAATCTTTTTATGGAGTTATGTCAATTATAAAATATTGACAAAAGGCTGGGTGCAGTACAGAGATACGGAGACAGCCGCACAGGAGCGGGCGGAATCCGGTTGGAGAAAATTCGAAATCAAAGAAGAGGAATCTTTGCCAAAACAGGCGGAAACGGATTTAAAGAGTCAGGAGGTCCCGGAGGTTACTGCACAGAGAAAAGATAAGAAAAAACGACCGAAATATTGCGATTTGTGCGGAAACAAACTGAGTGCGGACGATGAGTTTTGCGATTCCTGCGGAGCCAGAGTGACTGATATGTATAAAGAGTGATTAGGTTTTATCAATGAACGACAACCCCGCCGCTGCGGCAAGCAGCGGCGGGGTTGTGATTGTATCAGCGGATGATTGCTTTAAAACGGATTAGCGGTGAACAGAGGGGCTTTTATAAGGCCGAGATCCTTCGGCTTCGCGCAAAGCGCTTCGCTCAGGATGACAAACCATCGAGGTCGGAAACGCGGCTACAAAGAACTGCCTTGAAGCGGTCTCTTGACATAAGACCTACACCGAGGTTTGAAGCGCGCGCTATCATGCGAATGGGCAGAAGATTCTGTGGCGCGTTTGTGAGTCAGCGCTGTTTGTCGAGTTATCACAGCGAACTCGAACTACCGAGGATTCCCACTCACATATAAACCTTCACCGAGGCCGGAAACGCGGCTACGAGGTGAACGGAACGCAGGTTATAACGCGCGTATTGACCGCGGGTTCTCACCCGCTAGCCGATGAAACCGGGAGTGCCGTGGATCGGCGGGAGGGCACGGGGACGAACCAGCGCGCCGCCGTTTTCAAACGACTCAATGGAGGCAACCGTGTATTCGAGAGTGGCCAGCGCGTCACGTCCGGAGCTTCTAATGTGTTCGGGCGGGACTTTGTTGGTCATGTCTTCGAGGAAAGCGTGCAGGCGGTTGCTGAAAGTAATGCCGAAATCCTTGTCCTTGAAATCAAAAACTTTGGGCTTGGGTGTGCCCATGCCGTTGTTTTTCTTGCCTGCATCCCAGTAATAGAGCTTTTCGACGCAGTTTTCAATGCAGAAGGTGCCCTTGGTGCCGGCCATCTCGAAACTCCACCAGCCGCCGAGTCCGAAGAAGGCGTCGCCGCGCTGGGACAGCAGATAGCCGATGCTGCCGTTCTGGAATTTACAGTTGATGCCGTTGATCGACCACATCAGGTCATCCGCGCTCTTGCGGACGCCGGGTTTGTCGAAGAAGGCCTGGACATGGGTGATGTCGCCGCCGAATTTGCGCATCAACGAGAACGGGTGAGAAAGGAACGCATAGGCGTGGGAATAGGCGCAGGCCATTCTCGGATATGTCGTACCGTGATAGTTGGGTGCTTTATAATCCTTTTCGCCGCTGTTAAAACCGACCTTGTGCAGAATATAGACCGGCGCGCCGATCTTGCCTTGATTGATCAGTTCCTGTGCTTTGTCGGCAGGCTTGGTAAACCCGTGGTTGAGGTTGCAGCCGAGGTAGAGGCCTTTTTTGGCTGCCGTGATGACCATCTCACGCGCCTCGTCGGCGTTGTTGCTGATCGGTTTTTCGACAAAGGCGTTGAAGCCCGCGTCGAGTGCTTTCATAACCGGTTCATAATGCCAAGAGCCGTTGTCAAAACCCGAAGTGGTGACATCAATGTAATCCAGTTCGGGATGGGCTTTCATCATCTCGTCTTGAGAATAGAACGCCTTTACGCCGTGTTCTTCGGCGGCCTTGTCCGCGCGCTCTTTGTTGACGTCGCAGACGCAGACCAGTTCGGCCAGCGGATCGGCTTTGTAGCATCTGGCGTGGGTGTTGCCGATGCCGCCCATGCCGATAATTCCGACTTTGATTGCCATTTCATTACGCTCCTTTTAAGTGTAAATTAATAATGAAGCTATTCGTGTAGGGAACGGTCTCGGATCGCATCCGATGTGACCGTTCCGAGCTCGCGCGGTGACGTGTGAGTGATAGCCGCTACGGCGACGATTAAAGATTTTACAACACCGCAAATGCGGCGTTAAGGAATGGTCAAGACCATTCCCTACGGATTACTCTTTCACGTC
Organism: Oscillospiraceae bacterium; assembly: GCA_035380125.1. Taxonomy (NCBI): domain Bacteria; kingdom Bacillati; phylum Bacillota; class Clostridia; order Eubacteriales; family Oscillospiraceae; species Oscillospiraceae bacterium. Next base: position 53,128 of record DAOSWV010000008.1, on the reverse strand, counting down.
CCGCACGAAAACCGGCTTTCCGGTTTTCAGGGATTGGATGCCCGCGTGGATGATGCGGCTGGCTTCGAGACCCGAAGCGCCGCTGCCGTCGATGTCAGCGGGTGAAACACCTGCCGCGCACTCCTTGGCAAAGCTGTGAATGCGGTCTTGGAAGGTATCGTAAAATCCACTGAAGCCGCCGAATACCGGGTTGGTGTAAACCCGCTTTTCGGGATTTCCCGCCGGGTACAGTGTCGCTTCCCGCCACATGTCTTCGAATACAAGGCGGCCTTTGGTCCCGGCGACTTCACAGCGTTCCATCGGGTGTCCGCGCTCGATGTCGTAGGAACTGGTGAGATGACCGACCGCACCGCATTCAAATTTGAGGTTGAACGAGGCGGTCGAGTAGATCTCACGACCGGGCGCTTTCATCGCAAAGCAGTGCACCTGTTCGACGTCGCCGCCGAAATAGCGCAGGATGTCGCAGCTGTGCGGGTTGAGCGCTTTCATGTGGTAATACTCAGTGTCGAAATGCGGTTGGAAACGGCCGATCCAAAGTGCCATGTTTAAAAACAGCAGATCGCCGATGAGGCCGTCGTTTTGCCATTGTTTCGCCGTTCTGGCCGCCGGGGTGAAGCGGTGGTTGAGGTCGACTGCGAACCGGCGGTTAAGCGCTTTAGCCAGATCAACCATTTCTTTACCCTTTTTCAAGTTGTTGCAGATCGGTTTTTCGGTCAAAACGTCACAGCCGGCGCGCAGAGCCTGCATGGTCGGTTCGTAGTGGTCGGACGCATACTCGAACCCGCCTGTGGCCACGCTGACGAGATCGGGTTTGAGTTCGTCGAGCATCTTCTGTGCGTCATACCAGACCGGAATATCGTACCGCTTCGAAGCCGTGTCGGCACGCTCTTTGTTGATGTCGCAGGCGCCGACGAGTTCGGCATCGGGGCAGGTGGTATAAGCTCTGCAGTGGTTGTTGCTGCCGATCGGACCCAGTCCGATCACAGCCGCGCGAAGTTTTTTATCCATGATTATTTCTTTTGCTGCAGCTTTTGCGCCGCACCCGGGTCACCGATGTGCATTCCGAAGTAGGCCTCGTCAGAGCTGATAAAGCCGCGTCCGAGATTTTTGCCGTGCCAGTTCAGGTTGGTGTACATCGGGTTGGTTCTCCCGGTCTCCTTTTCACGTTTTGCGATATGCGCTTCCATCTTGGCGCGCAGTTCGGCGACGACGTCGGGACGGATGTCGGCGACGTTGACATATTCGTGCGGGTCCTGTTCGAGGTCGTAGAGCTCGATTTCGGCTTTGTAGTGGAAATCCGGTTCCAATGCGACCATCAGCTTCCATTTCGGGGTACGCCAGCCGTGCTTGCGCATCCAGGTGCATTCGGTGATGTAAAATTCGTCACAGTGCTCCATGGTGCCGCCGAATGAGGTTGAGAACATGCTGCGCCCGTCGAACTTGATGTCGGTTTCAACGCCGAGGATATCCAAAACAGTCGGGGTGACGTCGGCCAGTGTGCAGGTGTCATCGACCCGCTTGCCCTGCGGAACACGGCCCGGGAAGCGAACGGCGAACGGAACGACAAGGCAGTTGTCGTACATGCTGTGATGATCGAAATAGCAGTCGTGGTCATACAGTGTCTCACCGTGGTCGGAGGTGAAGACGACCAAAGTGTCGTTTTCAAGACCGAGATCCTTGAGTTTTTGAAGAATTAACTGGATGCAGGAATCCATATAAGCGATCTCGGCATCGTATTGGGCGCAGACATATTCCGCGTCGGTGCACCCCTCTGGGAACCAAGTGGCGAAATAGTCGCAGAACGGTTTGAAATTATAAACCGGGTCGAGCGAGTGGTTGTTCGGATCAAACTCGTTGCCCTGATAAAACATCTTGTGGAAGGGTTCGGGGGCGCGGTAGGGGGAATGCGGATCCATATGGCGCATAAACAGGAAGAACGGTTTATCGCCCTTGGACAGGCGTTCGAGTTCGGGAATCGAGACGGCGTTGAGGTTTTCCGCCTTGTGCGCCCGACCGTCGGCCTGTGCGTTCCAGCCCTCAAAGTCGATGTAGTTGTCGAAGCCCCTGCCGGAGCAATTTTTAAAACCGACACAGGTGGTGTCATAGCCGTTTTCGCGTAAAATCTCGGCCAGTGTCTTGATACCCGGAGCCAGTTCGCCTTCGTGGCGCAGTGCTACGACGTTGGTGCCGAAGCAGTCCATGCCGGTGAGCATATTGGCGTAGCCGGGTGTTGTCGGAATATGGGCTGAGAAGCAGTTGTTAAAAACAGTACCTTTTTCAAGATATTTGTCGATGTGCGGCGTGGTCAGCCGGTCGTAGCCGTATAAGCTCATACGGTCGCGGCGGAGGCTGTCGATGCCGAAGAAGAGAAGATTGGGTTTTTTGGTCATAAAGGTGTCTCCTTCATTTTAATGTAGGGGCGGATATCATCCGCCCGCATTATTAAGCGGTTTTTAATGCAGGAGCGATACGGGTATCGACCCGCCTTAATCGTCCGCATTATAGAACGAACATTGTAATATTGGCGGGCGGATGATATCCGCCCCTACAGGATAAACGCCAAAGGTGTTTATCTGGCTCCAAGCATTTTCAAGCAGGCGTTCATATAGCCATAGCTCTCGGCGGCGATACGGGTGGCTTCGACCATGTCTTGTTCGGGACCGATAATTTCGAGGGAGACGGGGCCGTCATAGCCGGCTTTGACCATGGCTTTGAAATAGCCGAACAGGTTGATTTCGCCTCTGCCGCAGGCCTGCAGTGCGGGAAGTCCCGGACTCGGGCCCGGACCCACGCAGTCGCGGATGTGGATATGTTTCATGCGCGGCAGCACTTTTGCCAGCGCTTTTTCGGGCTTTTCACCGGCGCGGTGGATGTGGCTGGGATCCATGTCGATTCCGAAATAGGGATTGTCGATGGCCGCCATGGCGCGCAGGGTGGTGGGGGTGCTGTAAATTGAGCAGCCGACGTGTGCTTTGCAGCACAGCGTGACTTTGTAGCTTTCGGCCAATTCGGCCAGCGCGGTCAAGCGTTCGATGGTGGCGGCAAATTCTTTACGGCTGCCGGCTTTTCCGCCCGGACCGATATTGATGACGGGAATGCCGAGTTCCGCTGCGGCCTCAAAGGCCTTCTTGAGGCGCTCGGGATCCTGGGAAGCGACTTCGGAGGACAGCAGTTCAAGTCCCGTCTCGTCCAAAACGCTCTTTATGTAGGATTTCTGCGATTTCCAGTTATCGGGCGACAGATGTTCACACATGCCTCCGATTGCGGAGATTTCAATTCCGTCATAACCCGCCGCTTTGACCGCACGCGCGGCTTCGGCGAAGTTATAATGCTTGAACAACACGGAATTGACGCCAAGTTTGATCATGTTTTGACCCATCCTTTCGTTATGAGAGTTTAAGAAATTCTCCTAAACCCTCTTCTTGTCAGGTGACGCGTCCATTATAAACTGTCTTCCTGTCGAAAGCAATCTTTTTCACGAATTTATCATAATAAACAGCAGAATTTCAGGATATTTTTAAAAAAATTCATAAAAATTCCAAAATAAGTATTGACAAGCTTTTCCGGGCATGATATATTAACTGTAATGGTACGAGTAATACAGTGTACCTTCTCCGGAAAGGGGGAATTGGATTTGATCGCAATCGATTTTTCCGATAAGCGCCCGATCAACGAGCAGATCATCGCCAAGGTCATCGATCTGGCAGCAAAGGGATTTTTGCCGCCGGGAAGTCCGCTGCCGTCGGTACGTTCATTGGCTACAGAACTCTCGATCAACCCCAATACGGTGCAAAAGGCCTATGCGGAACTGGAGCGGCTGGGCGTGATTGTCTCGGTGCGGGGTCGGGGCAGCATCATCGCCGAGAACAACGAGCCGCTGCGTAACATACAGGTCGAAAAGCTGCATGCGGGGCTGCGGGAAGCGGTCGAAGCGGCAAGGCATCTGGGGATGTCCTGCGACGAGGTCTGCGGCGAAATAAGGGATATTTTTGACGGAGGGGGCGACCGGAAATGATAAAAACCGAAAAACTGACCAAGAGATTCGGCGATTGCACCGCGGTGAACGCGGTCAGCACCGAGATGCATGAGGGGGCTGTGTTCGGCCTGATCGGCTCCAACGGCGCGGGCAAATCGACGTTTCTGCGGATGCTGGCGGGCGTACTGAAACCCGACAGCGGAACGCTTTCCATCGACGGAGAGGACGTTTGGGAGAATCCGACGGTTAAGAGCCGATGCTTCTTCATCCCCGACGAGCCGTATTTTTTTAAAAACGCCACGCCGGAGACCGTAAAGGATTTTTATGCGATATTCTATCCGAAATTCGACCGGGCACAGTTTGATAAAATTATCTCAGTCTTCGAACTGCCGCCGAAAAAACGGCTCTCCGAATTTTCCAAGGGCATGAGAAAGCAGATCATGATCATCGCGGCGGTGGCGAGCAATTGTGATTACTTGTTCTGCGACGAGACTTTCGACGGGCTCGATCCGGTCGCAAGGCAGGCGGTTAAGGGCATCTTTGCGGCGGGCATGGTCGACCGGAAACTGACGCCTGTGATCGCCTCGCACAACCTGCGCGAACTCGAGGATATCTGCGACCGAATCGGGCTGCTGCACAAGGGCGGCATCCTGTTCGAGCAGGAACTCGACGCGATGAAATTGGGCATTCACAAGGTACAGTGCGCGTTTTCAAGCCCCAAAACCAAGGCCGATTTCTCAGATGCGGCGGGTTTCGAAGTGATCAAATTCACAGCTCGAGGCGTGGTGGTCACAATGACGGTCAAAGGCACGCGGGAGAGCGTGCTGGAGCGGGTGAACGGGTTGGCGCCGCTGTTTGCGGAACTGCTGCCGTTATCGCTCGAGGAGATCTTTATTTCGGAAACGGAGGTGTGCGGTTATGACATCAAAGACATCCTCTTCTGAATTCGGGAAGCTGACGATGCACCGCTTCAGGCAGTTGACTTGGCTCATCACCCTCTGGTCGGCGGCGCTGTTTTTCATCCTGCCGGTACTGCAGAGTATGCAATTGGGTCTACTGATGCCGAATAAAAGTTCACATTTGTCAAAGGATGGGGTCAATCTGCTTTTAGCGGATGAGAATTATCTGGTATTGGCCGGCGCTTTGGTGACCGGGATCATTGCGGCGTGCGTGGTGCAGGCGTTTATGAATTCCAAGAACCAAAATGACCTTTGGCTTTCGCTGCCGGTCCGCCGCGAAAAGCTGTTTGCGGTCAATCTGACCGCCGGTGCAATGGCGGTGTTGATTCCGTTGACAGCGGCTTATATCCTTGCCTCAGTGATGACGGTCCTAACGCCGGATGCGGCGGCGTTGTTCGATTTTTCGGCGGTACTTATGGGTTATCTACGGGCGGTCGGACTGTTTGCGGTGGCTTATGCGATCACGACACTCTGGTGTGTGCTCAGCGGGCGCACAATCATTGCGGTGCTCTGCACGCTGTTCACCCCCGCGATCGGAAGCGCGACAGCGGGTCTTGCCGTACTGCTGGTCCTGATGCAATTCAAGACCTTTTACTATACTCAACAGACCATGAAGATACTGATCGAACTCTGCCCGTTCGCGCCTTTTTTCGCTACATCTATAGCCGATAAACTGATCACCACCATGGAGATTGTTTGGGCTGCTGTTGCAGTCATATTGCTTCTTTTATCGGTTCGGCTGTTTCAAAAGCGATCCCCGGAAAAAGCCGGAGACGCACTTGTATATTCCAAAGCACTACCTATTGTGAAATACCCGCTGGTTTTTCTCTCGACAGCACTCGGATGGGTATTTTTCAAATTGATAACGAGTGAGACCGGTTGGGCGATATTCGGTGCGATTGCTATTGGTTTATGTGTATTTTGCCTCGTGAACGTGCTGGAAAAGTTCGATTTTCGAAACATTCTGCACCATTGGTGGAAATTCATCGCCACCGCGGCCGTGTTCGGATTGTGTATCGGCATACTGATTCTCGATCCGTTATCATATGATACCCGCCTTCCCGCAAGAGAAAAAATCACTGAAGCCAAAGTGTATCAATTGACGATAAACGGCATCGACTTGAACCCATCTTCTAATTTTCAACAGACGATTAAAGACCCCGAGATCATTGACTCGCTGTATAACTTATCGCAATTCGTTGTAGGAAGGGAAGAATACTTAAGCTATAATACCAGTTTTGGATATAGAAATGATCCCTCGGATATTCCTTTCTCTGATATTAGTAATGCTTACGGAAGCAAACACCTGTTGTATACAGTGGACTATAACGGGTTTATTCGACAATATTCCGCCTTTATCAGCGATGATCAGGAAAAGTTGCTGGTAGCCATCTTCAGCAACCCGAAGGTCATTATGAAAACCAACGGTGCGTATACCTATACGGCTGATGAAATTGAATTAATGACTATCGAATTTTCAAATATCTCCATGAGCTATACGGTCAAAGATACCGTTGCTACCGGACCGGAGAACAACGGAGCTGTCGGGGACGTGATCTACGCACTGCGTTCAGGCGCTTTGACAACTACTGCCGAAAAGTTGGAGAATGCGCATTTACTGTGTGTGCTTCACATCAAAGGTGAAGATGGCAAAACGGTCAGGGTGCCGGTATATGATTTCTATGAAAAGACTCGGAACATCTGGTTATGGCCGGTGATTGAAAATCATATGCTGAAAACCGATCCGGCGTTGATTGAGAGTATTCGGGTTGAGCGGCTCTATGATAATTTCTCGCAGACCGTTACCGATTCGACACAAATTGCCGAACTCGCGCCGGCATTAATCACTTATATGGATACGGATTATAACCCTTTGATTTCGACAGAGAATGACTATACGGTCACGGTTACCTATAAGGACGACAGCGTGTCCTATCCGAGATTGTGCGATCAGCAGCTGCCGGACTGGCTGAAAAATTGATAAAATCCAATAAAAACCCTTGACAAGGGGTAAAAACTGTGGTAAAATTTCTTCGCTGTTTATCCGCAGACAGCAGGTCGGGCTTGTCCCGCTAACGGTTCCGAATACGGTAACCGCCTGCCGAGGAGAGTGTCACAAGCAATTTCGTGGCGGCTTTCCTATCTTTAGGGAGCCGCTTTTTTGTTGGATAACGGTATAAAAAATCGGGAGGTGAAACTTTTGCCGAGTAATAAGATTTTGCAGGAAAAACAGGCCGCTGTTGCCGAGATCGTCAACACGCTGAACGGAACGATTTCGGGTGTGTTGGTCAGCTATCAGGGCATCACAGTCGCGGACGATACCAAACTGCGTGCAGAACTGCGCAAAGCGGGTGTCAAGTACAAAGTACTCAAAAATTCCTTGCTGAATTTTGCGGTCAAAGAGGCCGGTCTTGAGGGACTGACCGAGGTGCTCGAAGGCACGACGGCGCTTGCCGTCAACACCGAGGGTGAGACCGCAGCGGCAAAAATCCTCTGCGAATACGCCAAGAAAAACGAGAAATTCGTCATCAAAGCCGGATTCGTCGAGGGTAATGTCATTGACGCCGACAATGTAAAAGCGCTGGCAAAGCTGCCGTCCAAGGAAGTGCTCATCGCACAGGTTCTGGCGGGCTTCAACGCGCCGATCACAGGTCTGGTCAATGTTCTCAACGGCAACATCCGCGGACTGGCAGTCGCTTTGAACGCCATCGCGGAAAAGAAAGCGGCCGAGGCCGCGTAAGATTCGTCGCATAAAACGGCGAAAGAATGAATCAATAATGGAGGAAATTAAAATGGCATCCGAAAAAGTAACCAAGCTGATCGAAGACGTAAAAGCACTTACAGTTATTGAGCTCTCCGAGCTGGTCAAGGCCCTCGAAGAAGAATTCGGCGTTTCCGCTGCGGCTCCTGTCGCGGTCGCAGCAGCTCCGGCAGCAGCAGCTCCGGCAGCAGCAGCCGAGCAGACCGAATTCTCGGTCGTTCTGGCCGAAGTCGGTGACAAACGCCTCGACGTGATCAAGGCAGTCCGCGAACTGACAGGTCTCGGCCTCAAAGAGGCGAAGGATCTCGTCGACGCCGTTCCGAAGGCAATCAAAGAAGGCGTTTCCAAGGCAGACGCAGAAGATCTCAAGGGCAAACTCGAAGCCGTCGGCGCGAAAGTCGAACTCAAGTAAAAACGAACAACTGCGTTGTTCGTTGCAAAACAAAAAACCGGGCATCCGCCCGGTTTTTTGTTTGGCCTTTTCCATCTGTCATCCGGAGATGCATACCGTCAGGCAAGCAGTGAGACGGTGCGTTTCAGGATTCTTTTCATGTTTTTACTCCCTTCGTTCTTCGCTTATCAGGATAACCATTAATTTATCAGTTAAAAATTTACATAATAATTTGTAAAAATGGTACGTTATCGTGATGGTTTTGTGATGAAGATTTTTGATTCGATATTTCAGTTGAATCTTTTAAAACCATTTGTTATGAAAGTCCATTTATATTTATGCGAATCGATGATATTGATGGGCAGTGCGAATATGCCGACGATTAAATATTTTGTGAATTTTCTGCGGATTCTCTTGATTTTCCCCGTATTAAGTCTCCATAAATTGTTCATAATATCAAATGTAATTTGTGAAGATTCGAAGCTTCTTGATTTGGCGTATAAAGGAGGTAATATTATCAACAGGAAGAGTCTTTTTGAACCCATGAAAATCGGCAAGGTTGAAATCAAAAATAAGATTTCAATGGCACCGATGGGTGCTTTTGGCCTGATTAATGACGATGGTTCATATAATCAGCGAGCAGTCGACTATTATGTGGAAAGAGCAAAAGGAGGAGCCGGGCTCCTGATTACCAGCATCACGAAGGTTGAAAATGAAATTGATAAAACCGTTATGCCGGCTTTCCCCTGTGCAACCACCAATCCGATTAAGTTTATTGAGACTTCATCGGAAATGACGGAAAGAGTGCATGCTTACGGGGCTAAAATTTTTCTTCAGCTGACGATGGGCTTTGGCAGAACCGGTGCTTCCGTTCTGATGGCCAAGCATCCGGTTTCTGCTTCTGCGATACCAAACTATTGGGATCCTACGGTGACGTGCCGTGCACTGACCACCGCCGAAGTGGAATCGATCGTTGAAAAATTCGGGGAAGCTGCCCAGATTGCTAAAATGTCCGGTTATGACGGCGTGGAGATCCACGCGGTGCATGAGGGTTACTTGCTTGATCAGTTCACACTGGCGATTTTTAACCGCAGAACTGATAAATACGGGGGAGATTTGAGAGGAAGGCTGACGCTGCCCATTGAAATTGTCCAGACGATTAAAAAAACCGTGGGAGCGGATTTCCCGGTTGGTCTTCGTTACAGTGTCAAAAGCGCGATCAAGGACTGGAGACAAGGCGGATTGCCCGATGAGGACTATCAGGAAAAAGGACGTGACCTCGCGGAAGGGCTCGAAGCCGCAAAAATTTTGGAAGCAGCCGGCTATGACGAATTGAATACGGATGTGGGCACCTATGACGCATGGTACTGGGCGCATCCGCCGGTCTATCAGAAACACGGACTGTATCTGCCGTATACCAAGGAGCTAAAAAAGGTCGTCAAAATTCCTGTAATCGTCGCCGGAAAATTGGACATTCCCGATCTTGCCGTAAAAGCCCTTGAGGACGGTTCGGCGGATATGATCGGTATTGCAAGAGGCTTACTGGCCGATCCTGAGTGGCCCAAGAAAGCGATGGAGGGAAGAGATGCTGAAATTCGTCCGTGTATCGGCTGTCATACGGGATGCCTCGGAAGAGCTTTTGAGGCGAAGCCGCTTAGCTGTGCTGTGAATCCGGCCGTCGGTAGGGAACGCTATTATGAGATGAAACCGGCTGAGGTTCCCAAAAAGGTTCTGATAATCGGCGGCGGAATCGCCGGAATGGAGGTTGCGAGAGTCGCCAAGACGCGGGGGCATCAGATTTTGTTGTTTGAAAAAACTAATAAGCTGGGCGGTCACGTCATCCCCGGATCAAAACCCGATTTTAAACTGGATGACAGACGCCTGCTGGATTGGTATATCAATCAGATGAAGCTGTTAAAGGTGGACATTCGGATGAATACGGCAGCGACCGAAGAGACTGTCAAAACGGAGCATCCGGATGTGGTCGTGGTGGCGACCGGTTCTAACGAAGTCATTCCCAACATTCCCGGCATTGATAGGCCAAACGTTTTTTCAGCGACCGAAGTGCTGAATGGAACGAAAAAAGCCGGAAACAAAGTCGTCGTCGTAGGCGGAGGCCTTGTCGGCTGCGAGACGGCACTTTGGCTTTCCAATGAAGGTAAGGACGTTACAATCGTGGAAATGCTGGACGACATCGTGAAGTCCGGAAGCCCCGTGCCTCATATGAACCGAATTATGCTGATTGACTTGATTAAGCAGGCTAAGATTCAGGTGATTACAAAGAACTCTCTGCTTGAAGTCAAAGAGAACGGAGTCACTGTTATCGACAGGAAATTCAAGCGTTGCGAACTGCCTTGCGACTCCGTTATTATAGCAGTGGGATTCAAATCAGATAACGGTTTATTTAAGGATCTGAACGGAAAGTATCCGGAGCTCTATATTGTGGGTGACGCCTTTTGCGCTAATAACATTCAAAATGCCGTTTGGACGGCAAATGAAGTGGGTCTGCATGTGTAAAACGAGAGCAGAGATATCGCTCAATCAACTATAAAATAAAATTCAGCCGGGTGTATCCGGCTGAATTTTATTTTTGCCCATGGTTGAAAAACGCTTCGGCTTTTGTTATGATAATACTATCAGATAAAGATTTCGGAGAGAATGAAATGGACGAACTGACACGAATCAGAGACCTTGCAAAGGAAACGCTCGAATATGCGCACTGCGGCGAGATGAACCGCAGGCGCGAATTGTGGCGTCACCACAACAGCTTGCATTTTACGCGCCCGTTGATTTATATCCGGGCGATCCCGTTCGACGAATTCTTAAATCCACGCGAATTGATTTGTGAGGATCCGTATTACCGGGCGCTCGAGAGAACTTTTTTGCTGAATCGGTACCGGATGAAACTTGCGGATGACTATATCATCGAGCCGTTTCTGACGGTGCGCGCGGTGTTGAAAAGCGCACCGGACGGCGTCTACGGGGTACCCGCAGAGATGGGTGAAAAAGTGCCGGGCGGTGCTGCTGCGTTTGCGCCGTCGTTGATTGACGAAGAGGACATCGAAAAACTCCGAGTTGCCGATTATGAAGTGGACGAAAAGGCGACCGAAAGCGAATATGACCGTCTATATGAAGCGGTGGGCGGTGTTTTGGACGTCGAGACCGATCGGCAGGGGCTTTTATGCAGCATGTGGGCCAACGACATCTCCACGGTTTTGGGAAAGCTGCTCGGTATGGAACAGATGATGTGGGATATCTATGACCGCCCAGAATGGCTGCATCGGCTGTTGTCTTTTATGCAGAGTAAAATTTTAATGCACATGGATCAGACCGAAGCGGCAAACGGATTCCGGCTGATCAATCACCAAAATCAGGCAATGCCCTATGCCGAGGAACTGCAGCCGCCGCAGGCGGGAAAAGGCCCGGTGAAACCAAGCGAGTTGTGGGGATATATGGCGTCGCAGGAATTTACGAATATCGGTCCCGAGGCCTTTAAAGAATTTATGTTTGACTATCAGAAGCCGATTTTGGAGCGGTACGGGCTGACCGCATACGGCTGCTGCGAGGATCTGACGCATGACATCGGCGTATTAAAATCGCTGAAAAATTTGAGGCGAATCGCGGTTTCGCCGTTTGCGGACGTCAAAAAGTGTGCCGAACAAATCGGCGGGGATTATATCGTATCGTGGCGGCCGAATCCGTCCTCGGCGGTGTCGTACGGTTTGGACGAGGACTTTGTACGCAAAAATCTGCGGGAGACCTTTGCGGTTTTCGACGCGAACGGATGCAAATTCGATATCACGCTGAAAGATGTCGAAACCGTCGGCGGGGACGAAAATCGGATTATCCGATGGACGCAGATCGCACGGGAAGAGATCGAAAAACGGTATCAATAATCGGAAGTTTTATTTTACAGGGATTCGGATTGAAATTTCTCAGCCAGCTCTTTCATGCGGCCGTAGGCGTATTCGAAAAAGTCGATGAAGCCCTCGCAGAAGATGTTCGGGCCGGGATTTCCGTTATCAAACGGTTCGCGGTGGCGGCGGCAGCCGCCTTTGCATAAAAAATGCCATTTGCATTCGGCGCATTTCGGATCGGGCATCCGGGACTGTTCCAAAAAGCGTTTGGCGTTTTGGGATTTGGCCAGCGCGATAAAGGAATTTTCATTGATGCTGCCCAGCCGATAATCGTCGAGCGCGTAAAAATCGCAGGGATAGACGCTGCCGTCGGCCTCAATGACAAAATAGGAACCGCAGCCCGACCGCATGCTGCAGTCCTCGGGAACACGTCCCATCAAAACCATGATGTAATTGTCAAAAGTCCGGACACTGACGTAATTTCCGTTTTGAATATCTTTGTAATACTCGTCGAAGGTCTGTTTTAAAAATTCGCCGTAGGCCTTCGCGGTCAGCGAATGTTCGTGCGTTTGTCCGTTGAGATCGTCCAAACACGGGATGAACTGCAGAAATTTATGCTGCTTGAGGGCGCGGTAGACCTGTTTGGCGTTTTTGGCGACGGCATCGGTGACGACGCAGAGGATGTTATAATCCACGCCGTGCTTTTGAAACAGGCGGATGGAATCGAGAACTCTTTGGTGGGTGCCGTTTTTGGCGCTGTCCAACCGCAGCGCGTCGTGAATTTCCTTGGTGCCGTCGAGTGAAACGCCGACCAAAAAATGATTTTCGGCAAAAAATTTTGCCCATTCGTCATCGATCACATAGCCGTTGGTTTGAATCGCATTCAGTACTTGAATTCCCGAGCGGTTATAGAGATTTTGATAATACAGCAGTTTTTTATAATAATCCAGCCCTGCGAGTGTCGGCTCACCGCCCTGAAAACCGAAGAAGCAATTTCCCTCACCGTAAAAAAACGCCTTGCGGACGAGGTTCTCCAAGGTCTGCTCATTCATGATGCCGTATTGTTTTGTCTCGCGGTTTTCGGTCACATCGCTGTAAAAACAATATTTGCAGCGCATATTGCAGAGTCCGGATGCGGGTTTGATCAGCATACTCATTGGCGGCACGGGCGTTCGTCACCTCACGAAATTAAATTTTAGGGTTGTCAATCCACCGGGAAGAATGATATAATCATTATATGTTGATTATAGTGGCGGGCTGTCGGTTTGTCAAACGCAACAGCCGGTCCGAACTTCGGAAAGGAATATGATTATGCGGGTTTTATTTGTCGATATCGATACCACGAGAGCGGATCATCTGAGCTGCTACGGCTATCCGCGCAAAACCACCCCGAATTTCGACAGCGTCGCCGAAGATGGGGTTCGATTTGAAAATTATTATTGTTCGGACGCACCTTGTTTGCCGTCCCGTTCCGCACTGGTCTCCGGGAAATTCGGCATCGTGAGCGGCGTGGTCGGGCATGGCGGCACCTGCGGCGACCGTCGGCTCGAAGGCGAACCGCGGAGTTTCCGGTGCAGTTATGACCAGAACAACCTGCACAACCGCTTCAGAGATGCGGGCATGCACGCGGTCTCGTTCAGCACCTTTGCGGAACGCCATTCCGCCTATTGGTTCGACGCGGGTTTCAACGAGATTCACAACGTCGGCAAAGGCGGCTCGGAAAAAGCGGAAGAGGTCATGCCGCTCGCATTGGAGTGGGTGAAAAACAACGGCGCGAAAGACAACTGGTATCTGCATATCAATCTCTGGGATCCGCATACGCCCTATAGGACGCCGGAGGATTACGACCCGTTCAAGGATGAACCGCTTCATACCTGGGTCACCGAGGAGATTTTTGAGAAGCAGCTGAAAGCCATCGGTCCGCACGGCTTGATGGAAATCGGGATGTATAACGACAACGAGAATCCTCTGTACCCGAAACATCCGGGAAAGGTGACCGAATATCAAAAACTGCGGCAGCTGATTGACGGCTACGACAGCGGCATTCATTATGCGGATATGATGTACGGCAAGGTCTTTTCGGAACTGAAGCGGCTGGGGGTCTACGACGATACGGCGATCATCATTACCTCCGACCACGGCGAGAACATGGGCGAACTGGGCATTTACAGCGAACACGCGACCGCCGACCGTCCCACCTGCCATATTCCGATGATCATCAAGTGGCCGGGCGGTGCCAAAAACGCCGTCGACAAAGGGCTGCATTACAATCTCGATTTATTGCCGACCGTCGCCGAACTGCTGGGTCAGCCGAAACAGCCGTCCTGGAACGGGGATTCGTATGCCGGAACCGTGTTGCACGGAGAGGATTGCGGCAGAGACAGTTTGGTCATCTCGCAGATGGCGCACGTCTGCCAGCGGAGCGCGGTGTTCGGAGATTGGCTGTATATGCGCACTTATCACGACGGGTATCATCTCTGGGATAAGGAGATGCTGTTTAACACGAAAGAGGACCCGTATGAGCAGCACGACGTCAAAGACGAATACCCCGAGGTCTGCGCCAAAGGTGCAAAGATCATTCTTGACTGGCACGACGAACAAATGGCGGCTTCCGGAAATATCGACGATCCGATGTGGACGGTGTTAAAAGAAGGCGGACCGCTTCACGCAAAAGGGCATCTGCCGGAATATCTGAAACGGCTTGACAAGACCGGCAGGAGCGAAGGCGCTCAAAAACTGAGAGAAAAATATCAGGTATAAAAATCCCGCTGAGATCCGGCCGAGATTCTTCATGTGCGCATCGCGTGCGCTTCGCTTAGAATGACAAAGAAAAAAGGGGCGCCCGCCGGACGCCCCTTTTGATTGCAAAGATGTAACGGTTTTATAAATTATCCGTAATAATAGGCAGTTTCCTTACCGATGGCGGCATTCATCTCGTCGAGCATTTGATTGCCGCCCATGTTGAGCAGGTCGAGACGATATTGCATAACGATCTCTTGAACCGTGTAATCGGTGTCGGTAATGGCTTCCCAAATACATTTTTGATATAAATAGCGGATGTCTTTTGTGGAACTGAAATAAGACGGCGAGCTGAAAAGTGAATAGACGGGAGCGATTTTCATTATTCCTCTTGTCTGAAGCAAATTGTACAGGGTTTGATAATATTGATTGGCTTCTCCGGCATCGGATTCCGAGTCGGTGACAACAACGCCGTCCTGACTGTAATAAATGTTTGCATCCGAGTAAGAGAATATATCCGTGAGTTTGCCGGTCAAATCGGGTGTACAGGGGTATGTATAACTGCCGTCTGCGTTTTGAACCATCTTAATAGTGATCGTTCCGTCGCTGTTCAGAATATAGTTGTCCGATGAGCCCAGCCAGCACTCGAGATAATTGCTTTCCGAGCCGAATAACATATTGACAAAAAGATCAACGGTCTCTTGGGGTTGGTCGGTGTCTTTGGCCATGACAAACCCATCCACCATATTATTTAATATGCGGGGATAAGCCGTGTTCAAGGTCCAAACAATCGTGCAGTCCTCTTTATCGGAACCGCCGTAATAAGTGGGACATGTGCCGTCTGAAAAGCTTTCAGAAGGGGCGCTGTAGTCCTTGGTTATAACCAACGCACCGGCTTGACAGAGTTCACGCAGATATTCCAGCGCATTAATGGCGCTGCCTTTTGTTAAGAAATCCAAAAAACAGTCCTCGCCGGGGTCATAACCGAAAGGAGAAGAATAGATATTTGCGCTGTATAATCCGAAAGCATTGATAACATCCTCTATTTGAGACAGATAGTATGAATACAACGCGCTTTGCCCGTTTGCTTCCGAATAAGCGACCGCGAATCGTTTTAAAGAATCAAGATCGGTGACGGGGATATTGATCTGATCAAGGGCCTCGTTGTCGATATAACGGACGCTGATGGACCGGGAGACACTGGTGGGGATTGCGTAAATATGCCCTTGGTATTCAAACGTGGCTTTTAATTCTTCCGGCAAGGCGTTCCAGACCGCGTTATTGGCGAGATAATCTTCCAGCGGCACAAGGGTACCGTTGTCTATACCTGTTTGGATATCATCATATCCGTTGATGTAGACCATGCCCGAAAATGTTTCTTCACCGCTCAGAATATTGATTGCCTGGATATAAGCATCGCTGTCGGTGTTATACCCGTTTTTCCAAGTGAGATGTGCGATGCTGAATTTGGTGCCATATCGCTCGGACATTTCATCTAACCACTGTTGTTCGGCTTGTTCGGCGTTTTCGGCATCTCCGTTGGTGAAAGAAAAAGGCGCGATGATATTCATCGTCTCGGGATAATCTACTGCCTGTCCGACAAGCCCATTCGGCAGAGAGGTCGAGGGCGCTCCACAGCCCGTTAGGAATAAAGCCCCGCAGATCAGCAGGGATGTGGAAAGTTTAAACAGCCGTTTCATATTTGTTCCCCTTCATATTCAATTTTGATTTGGTTTTATTCCTTAATATTCTCACATTAAAAAACCTATTGGAAAATGGTTGTAGAAGCGGGCGTTACAGAATGAAATTTTAATACCATACGGTAAATCAACTAAATTTTACCACAACAATTATGTGATTTTCAATGAATTACTGTGATGAGATTGTGAAAAGTGAGGAAAAGCGCCGTAAAACGAGATATTGCTTTCAATCAGGTGGTGTGGTATAATATAACAGAAACGAGGAAGGCGGTTTTTACCGCTTGATTGATATGGGGAGAAAAGAATGAATGATATTATCGATTTTTTAAGGGATTTTAATATTTGGACCGTATTGATTCGGTTGGTGCTGGCGTTTGTCTGCGGCGGCATCATCGGCACCGAACGCGAACTCAAAGGCCGCTCGGCGGGCATTCGGACGCATATTTTGGTCGCGCTGGGCTCGGTTATGGCCACGATGACCGGATTTTTCGCGATGGATACATTCGCCCTGTCCTCCGATCCGCTGCGTGTGGCCGCACAGGTCATTTCGGGCATCGGCTTTTTAGGCGTCGGCACGATTCTGGTCACCGGTCACTCTCATATCCGAGGACTGACCACCGCAGCCGGCATCTGGACCACCGCCGCAATCGGTGTGGCACTCGGTGCCGGTTTTTATGAAGGCGCACTGATTTGTACCGTGCTCGCTTTTATTTCGATCGGCTTTTTACAGCGGCTTGAACGGCGAGTCAAGAACAAAAAAGGTGCATTGACTGTCTATGTGGAAATCAAAGACGCCGACCGTTTGAACGAAATTCTTGAACAGGCTGCGGCAAAGTCCTATCAGATTTTAAGCACTCAGATCGTGCCGGCCAAAAGCGGAATGCCGAATTATCTGGGTATTGAAATGAAACTTATCGCCGGGTGTGATATAAACAAACAGCAGTGTCTGCATGTGCTCTCGAAAATTGAAGGTGTGTCGTTCGCGGTGGAAACATATTGAAAACTAAATTATAAAATCATATATACCTTTAGTACAAGAACCTTTTTATGTTGTTCAAACTATGTTTTTTATAGATTTATAAAAAAATGAAAGGGGTTAGAGCGTGGATACAGAAATAATTGCAACAACAGCAGTCAAAGAGCGGCTTGCACTCTGTGACGGTCTTCAGTCATTTATTAACGAGCGCGATAAAGAACCTCTATGGGATGGACATATATATGTTTTCCAAAAAGATAATAACAAAAAGGAAAATCTTATCGGTCGAGTTTCTGTGCAAGTTAAAGGTAAGGAAAAGGACGTAAGTAAAGAAACAACCAATATCAATTATGAAATAGAAGTTACTTCACTAAAAAAATATCTCCAAGACGGCGGTTTGATTTATTTTGTTGTTGTGTTCAGCGAAAACGGAGAAAAGAATTTATTTTACAAAATCCTACTACCGTTTGATATTCAACAGATATTAAAAGATGCAGAAGGAAAGAAAAAGAGAAGTATTAAAATGCATAAACTTCCTGAAGATAACGATTCAATCCGTCATCTCTTCATTAAGTTTATCCAAGATAAAAAGCGCCAAGCAACACAAATTGTGTTCTCCGAAGAGCAAATGGTAGCAGCGATAAGAAATGGTGGTTCATTGAAGTTTCACGTACTTCCTAAAGTAAAACCTCGGAACTCTTTCGATATGTTGCGAGAAACTACGACACAAGATATATATTTATATGTTGAAACTAAAGATGGAGTAGAGATACCATTTAGTAAAATTGAACAGAGTTTTTTCTCTATGGCAATAGAAAAAAAAGACATTCCCGTTTGTGTAAATGGAATTAAGTATTATGATAGCATATCATACGGTTATGAGAACGAAAAAGCATACATCTATATTGGACAAGCTGTGAAGATACCTTTTATTGAAGGTGAGAAGCCACGAAAGCAAACGACAAAGTTTAAGTTAAAAGGAACTCTAAAAAATAGGATTGTTGACAGTGATTTTTTAATTGCTCTGGCTGAGAATAAAATAATTTGTTTTGGAGAAAAGATTTTACTTAATATATCGATTGATAACTATGAAGAAGTTGAGAACTTAAAAGAAATTAACGAAACGCTCAAAAAACTAAAAAGTGCACTTGATTATTTCGGTGTTAGCACAGATTTAGATATGGATAATCTGTCTGCGGAGGATAATATGGCTATCGATGATATTATTCGGGCTTCTTCTGGTAAGCCGTTATCATTCAACGAAAAAGATCTTCCGCATATATTTTATAGCGTGAAAAAAATAGGGAATATTTCAATTCGCATCCTGGTAAAAAAAGAAAAATATATTGAAGGGTATGTTCTTTCAAGTGCCTTTTCTGATGAAATTCATGTAACACTCGAATTTGTGAACAACGAGGGCAATAAGGTAATTATTAACCCCTGGTCGTTATTTGTTGATATGACGGCTCAAGATTTTCTTTATTCAAATGTTGATTACTCAATTATATTGAAATCAATACAATCTTTGGACACGCTTGGCAAAGAGGTAGAAATTAGTGATCCAGAGACAGGAAAATCCATTAGCACAACCGTTATGCTTCTTGAAATTATTTCAGCATATGATTCACAGAGTATAAAAGACCACAAGCTGCTTCAATTCGCACTTGATATAGCTGAGACTATAAAGAGCGATTCTCCCGTGACAATAATCAACAAATTTCAAGTGATAAGACGTATGAGGGATTTAACACCTGACGAGATTGCGGATTTAGTGGGGTTGAGGCGCAAGTTTAAAGACAATATTTTGATAAAATGCGGAATATCCATTATTTTAGGCGAATATGATGATGCAAAAAAATTATTGAATGAATTACCGGAAGAAGAGCGAAAGCGAATACTTGATTACCCATTATACAAACTTATACCAAGGAGATAGATGGATTTTAAGAAGCGCTAAGAAGTTTAGCCCATAAAAGAAATTGTATCAAATTTTTATCAAAAACGATACAACATACTGTCTTAATAAAAAGCGCCCGGAGATCGGGCGCTTTTTGGTATATTATAATGAGATGATTCAGGGATTGATCAGGGCGGCAAAATCCTTTTCGTATCGTTGCGTGGCTTCATCGGCCTGCGGGAAGGTCGGTTTTTTGAGCAGGAAATAGGTTTTCAGTTTTGGCTCGGTGCCCGACGGGCGCACGATCACACGCGTATCGTCTTCAAATAAAAACGACAGCACATCGGACGGTTCCATGTTGGTCGGCTTGGTTTTGCCTGTTCTGAAATCGGTCTCGACGCCCGTCAGATAGTCGGTCATACCGACGATCTTTTCGCCCCCGGCTTCTTTGGGCGGGGCTTCGCGCAGGCGCTTCATGATAGCCGCCATCGTGTCCATCCCGCTGACGCCCTCGAAGACGAACGCTTTCTGCAAGCTGCGGTAACAGCCGTACTGCGCGTAGAGTTCGGCGAGCCGGTCGAGCAGGTCTTTGCCCTGTTTTTTATAAAAGGCCGCCATTTCGCAGACGAACATCGTCGAGACGACCGCGTCCTTGTCGCGCACATGGGAGCCGATGGTGTAGCCGTAGCTCTCCTCAAAACCCATCAGAAAACGGTCCGATTCGCCGCGTGCTTCCATTTCGCTGGCGACACCGCAAATGTATTTGAAGCCGGTGAAGACGTTCCGGATTTCGACGCCGTAATAAGCGCCGATGGCATCGGCCATGGTGGTTGTGACGATGGTCTTGACCGCCACCGGGTCTTTGGGCATAGTTCCCGCCGCGATGCGTTGGGAAAACAGGTAATCGAACATCAGACAGCCCATCTCGTTGCCGGTGATCAGGGTATAGCCCCCATTTTTATCGGGGACGGCGGTGCCGAGCCGGTCTGCGTCGGGGTCGGTTGCAATTAAAATGTCGGCCTTTTTCTCGGCGACGACTTTCAGGCCCTCTTCAAGCGCTTCGCGAAATTCCGGATTGGGGTAGGGGCAGGTCGGGAAATCACCGTTCGGTTCGGACTGAGATGCCACGAGTGTGGACGAAACCCCGAGTCGTTCAAAGAGTTTTAAAACAGGCACTTTTCCGGTGCCGTTGAGCGGAGTGTAGACCACGTGCAGGCCGCTGCCTTTGCAGATGCCCGGATGGACCGAATTGGCGTAGACCCGGTCGAGGAATTTTTCGACCATGGGTTCACCGAGCATGGTGATATCCGTGCCGCCGGTTTTGAGGCCGGAGAACGGGTCGACTTGTTCGATATAAGACAGTACCTTTTCGCTGGCTTCGACAGAGAGCTGGCAGCCGGTTTCGTCGTAGGCCTTGTAACCGTTATATACAGAGGGATTGTGGCTGGCTGTGATCATTACGCCGCCGCTGCACTTGAGTTCGCGCACCGTGAACGACAACACGGGCGTGGGCTGTAGGGTCTCGTACAGATATACTTTAACACCGTTGGCCGCGAAGATACCGGCGGCCAGGCGGGAGAATTCGTAGCTTTTGTGGCGGGAATCGAACGAAATCGCCACCGAGGGATTTTTAAAATTTTCAGCGAGATAACGCGCAAATCCCTGCGTGGCCTTGCCGACCGTGTAGATGTTCATACGGGCGCTGCCCGCGCCGATCACGCCCCGCAGCCCGGCTGTGCCGAATCGGAGATCGTCGTAAAACCGTTCTTTGATTTCGGACTCATTGCCTTTGATTGCGGCGAGTTCCGCTTTGATTTCGGGGTCATCGACCTTTTCGCACCAGATTGCGTACCGTTCGAAAGCTGTCATATGCTCACGCTCCTCACGCAAAAATTATAGCAGTTTTCAACCGGCAATACAAGCCGTCGCAACCGGTGCAGAGTGCTTTTTTAACCGGCTTTTTTGCGCCACTTCTCAATCAGTTCGACCAGCTTGAACTTTAAGACATAGCCGCTCTTTTTTGAGGCGAATTTCCACCCGTTTTGGTCGAGGTAGGCCTCCAGCTGCGCCTCTTGATCCGAACTGGCAGAGATGCACAGGGGCGGAAAGGCAATGCAGAACCAGTTTTTGCCCTTGCCCTCACCGAGCGTCAGCTGGACGGTGGTATAGGTTCCGGCGGGCAGCATAAATTCGCCGTAATCGGTGGTGTCAAAATAACGATCGGTGAGTTCGGCAGACGCGCTGTAGTCCACGCCGGATTTTTTAAGAATATGGTTTGCGGTATCCTCAAAATCGTCAAGCGCTTTTTGGGCGGCGGCTGCGGCCTCGGCTTTGGATTCGGCTCCGGCGAAAACGTCTTGAAACTGTTCGGTCAATGCGTCGCGGATTTGGAGTTTTAAATCTTGGTCGAAATCGCTGTCGGAATTGGCGACGATACGCAGGCGGATCGTATTTTCGCGCACCACCTCACACTCGTCCGAAAACTCGGTAAAACCAGACAACACGCAGATGACCAACGCCATCGCCGCTGCGATGAAAATAAAGGTAATTTTTTTCATCTAAGTACATGCCTCCTTTTAAACGGGAAAAAGCCCCGTTGTAAAGGCATTGTTGACGGGTTCGAGGAGGAACATGCAACTTTGTATATAAGATAAAAATTAAGAACAGGTGAACCTGTTAATTAAAAAATTATCATTGCATTATTCGCAAAAGTACAGTATAATTATATGAAGTATAGAGGTGATGATGTAGATTTTTTGACAACCAAAGAAGCAAACGAATTCCGGGATGTATGAATACTTCGTGTTTAAGCCCTAGGTAGAATCAACAAATATTAAATTTCACGAAATGTTTGGTTATCACTAAGATACACCTAAACAAAATGGAAGAAAAACGGCAAATAGTCAAGATTTAAGTTTTTAAGAGGTAATACGAAATGTCTTTTCAAGAACTTCGGCAATGTACTTTGCCTATACAGCAAGAATACCAAAATGTAGACGAATATATTGATAAAAATAAAGCAGGAACCACTCAGCACACATCTGATATTCTTGCTAATTTCCGTAATAAAATTATCTGCGGGAATATTCTTGATGTTATTAAGAACATACCAGATAAAACTGTTGACCTAGTGGTAACTTCACCACCATATAATTTAAAAAACTCCACGGGCAATGGCATGAAAGATGGGCGGGGCGGTAAATGGAAAAATGCTAGCCTTGTGAACGGGTATGCGGATTATGATGATAATATGCCGCACGAACTATATGTTGCTTGGCAACGTGAGTGTTTATCTGAAATGATGAGAGTTATACCAGATAATGGTGCAATTTTCTACAATCATAAATGGCGGGTTCAAAATGGTTTATTACAAGACCGTCAAGACATTGTGAGCGGTTTTCCGGTGCGTCAGATAATAATCTGGCAACGCAAAGGTGGCATTAATTTTAATTCTGGTTATTTTCTTCCTACTTACGAAGTCATATACCTTATTGCTAAACCCAAATTCAAACTTGCTCCTCAAGCTAACGCTTACGGCGATGTTTGGGAATTTGTACAAGAAATGAAAAACGGGCATCCTGCCCCATTTCCTGTTGCATTGATCAATAGAATCGTTTCTTCAACAAAAGCAAAAATTGTACTTGATCCGTTTATGGGATCGGGAACAACTGCCATCGCCGCAATACAAAACAAGAGGGATTACATAGGGATAGAACTTTCAAAGGAATACTGTGAAATGGCAGAGGAAAGAATCGAAATCGAAAAAGAGAGGATATAATTTTGGAACAGTTAACAAAAGTTATTTCAAATAGCTCTTGGCGTAATGCCTATTGGTTTGCCCGTATGCTTTTGAATGGTGACAAATATGGCGGTGTCGGTAAATCGAAAGAAAAGCAGCTTTTAGAATTGACTTCACAATTGGAAATTATCATTGGGCGTAATGCTCTTACAAACGAAGACAAAATAAAAATTAGTAAAGATGCCATAACTAAAACGCTCACAGGGCTATTTACGAAAAATGCAAAGGGTTTTGTTTTAGCAGATTTACTTGCAATTGATATAAACGATAACATTTTATCGCTTGATGATATTGTGGTTTTTATTGTTTCAATCAGGTATATGGTAGCACCTATGAATGCTGCTATGACACTCGTTCCATCAAGTGATAAAGAACTTTGTATTTCAACAGCAAAGAATATTCTCGATTCGCTTGGAGAATCCGCGGTTGGAAAAGTTGTAAGTGCTTGGGACGATATGGGGGTAAAAGGGTGCTTAGATGTTGAACGCAGTATTGTTGTCTCAGAGTTTACTAAATTGCGTTCAAATTTAGCGGCTTTATCTTTTCAGCGTTCAGAAGTCGAAGATAATATGGTCTTGACAGCCTTTGTACAAGAATTCGAACGCAGACTGGGTCAAAAACGAAAAAACCGTGCTGGGACAAGCCTGGAGGATGTATCAACATTTTTATTTGATTATTACGGATTCACATCTCACCCGAAACCCGACCATTTTCAAACTGATATTGAAGTTGATAAATGGTTTAAGTGTAAAGACGGCTGGTCAATCGGAATAAGTTGCAAGCGGACTCTAAGAGAACGTTGGAAACAGGTCTCAAGTGCTGATAGTAATGCGCTTTCAAGATATAAAATTAAGGAGATTTGGCATTTAATAACATACGATAAAGACCTTAGTGATGATAAATTAACAATGCTGGGGCAACAACGGCAAATTTTTTATTTATCTGAAACAACCGACCGTTATAAATCGGCTTCGGCTCACATCGGAATGAAGAATTATGTTCGTCCGCTTAGTCAGTTTATTTCTGATATACGAAAAGAGCAGGAAGGTATATAAAGCGGAGAAGAAATTTATTAAAAAGCAAAAAACCTCTTGCAAACGCGGAAAAAGTATGTTATACTTGACAAGTCATCGAGTGGGTCTTCCCGCTCTTTCGTTTTTGTTTGGGGCATTTTTTGAAAGGAGATAACGGGATTTGGGGAAAAATATCGCCACGGCGCGTGTCGCCGTTACGGTGCGCGAACTGATGGAACCGGTCGCAAAACAGTGCGGCGTATCGATTTGGGATGTCGAATACCTCAAAGAGGGCGGCAATTTTGTTTTGCGCGTCACGATCGACCGAGCCGAGGGCATCGACACCGACTTGTGCTACCAATTCACCGAACTGGCCAATCCCGTCATCGATGAGGCCGATCCCATCAACGGCAGCTACTGTTTTGAAGTCAGTTCGCCGGGTCTGGACCGAAAACTGCGCCTGCCCGAACATTTTACCGCCTCGATCGGCCGCGAAGTTGAACTTCGTACCATCCGCCCCGTCGACGGAAGACGCGATTTTACCGGTATTTTGACCGGCTTTTCCGACGGCGTGATCTCGCTTGAGACCGATGGAGAAGAAAAGTTATTCCCGCTGCGGGAAACGGCATATACTAAATGGAGATTTACATTATAATCGATTTTTTCGAAAGGAACTGATGAACCGACATGAGCAAGAAGATCGTCGCCAAGAGCGCCACACCCGATACCATGGAGATATTTGAAGCGGTAAAGCTGCTCGAAAAAGAAAAGGGCATCACCTCCGGCATGCTGCTGGAGCGGATTAAGAATGCCATCGCCATCGCGGTGCGCCGCGACATGGGCTGTGAAGACAATACCATCACCGACATCGATATGAAAACCGGCAAATTCAATGTCTATATCCGCAAATCAATCGTTGAACAGGTGGAGGACAACAATACCCAGATTACCGAGGCGGAAGCCAAAAAGGTCGAGAGTTACGACCCGGAAAACGGTTATGTCGACGTGCCGCTGAACACCAAGGATTTCGGCCGCATTGCCGCACAGGCCGCCAAACACGTGATCCGGCAGGGCATCCGCGAGGTCGAGCGTGAGCAGATGCTGGAAAAATTCCAGAATTACCGCTTTGAACTCGTCACCGCGCGTGTCATCCGCATCGACCCGATGACGTCGAACGCCACTGTCGAGATCGACGGAAACGAACTGCTTCTGCCGCGTACCGAACAGCTGCCCGAAGAGACCCTGCGTCCCGGCCAGCTGATCAAGGTCTACGTCGTCGACGTTAAGGACAGCGAAAAGGGTCCGCGTGCGCTGATTTCCCGCACCCATCAGAACATGGTGCGCCGCCTGTTTGAAAAAGAGGTCTTCGAGATCGCAGACGGTACCGTTGAGATCAAGGCTGTCGCCCGTGAGGCCGGCAGCCGTACCAAGATCTCGGTTTACAGCCGCGACCCCAACATCGATCCGGTCGGCGCCTGCATCGGCCACAAGGGGGCGCGCGTTGCACAGATCATCGACGAACTGGGCGGCGAGAAGATCGACATCGTCAAGTATTCCCCGCTGCCGTCTTCAATGATCGCCGCGGCTTTGGCTCCGGCATCGGTTATCGACGTCGAGATTTTGGATGAGGAAAACAAGCTGAGCCGCGCCATCGTGCCCGACCATCAGCTCTCGCTGGCCATCGGCAACCGCGGCCAGAACGCCCGGCTGGCAGCCAAACTGACCGGTTGGAAAATCGACATCCACTCCGACAAGGAGGGCGCGAACGAACCCGGTTATATGGCGTTCGATTTCGACAACGACTTCTTCGCCTCCTCCGGATCGGACGATTCCAACTGATTTATGGCGGAAAAGAGGATCCCGCAGCGCATGTGTACCGGCTGCGGCGAGATGAAAGATAAAAACACATTGCTGCGCGTCGTGCTGACCCCTGAGGGCGAGATCCTGCTCGACAAAAAGGGCAAGGTCTCCGGGCGGGGCGCATATGTGTGCAAAAGCGCCGAATGCCTGAAAAAGGCGATAAAGACCAGGCGGCTTGAACGCAACCTCAAAACGTCCATTTCGCAGGAGGTCTACGACCGGCTGGCAGAGGAGATCAATGGCTGAAAACGATAAACTGATGAGTACCATGGGATTGGCGCGAAAAGCGGGACGGCTGGTGTACGGCTATGATACCGTCAAAAACGCGATCCAGACACACAAAGCACTGTTGGTGCTGACGGCGTCTGATTTATCGCCCAAGACCCTTTCCAATGTAAGATTTTTATGCGGCGAAAAGGTGAAACACATTTCACTGGACCGCACAATGGAGCAGTTTTCCGCAGCGGTCGGAAAGGCCGCGGGCGTCGTCGCAGTTGTCGACGAGGGATTTGCAAAATTGATACAGGGATATCTGACGGATACCCGCGAGTAGGAGGAGTTCAATGATCACACGAAAGTACAAAGTCCACGAGGCGGCGAAGGATTTTGCGATTGGCGGTAAAGAACTGACCAGCAAGGATATCCTTTCGATTATCGACCCCGACGGGAAAGAAGGCAAAAAATACTCCACGGTGATGACTGAGGAGGAGCTGGATCTGATTTTTGACCGGCTCACCAACGAGAACAGCGTCAAGAATTTTATGGAGTTTTTTGCCGAGGCCATGGCTGAGGCCGAGAAAAAACGTGCAGAACTGGCCAGAAAACAGGAAGAGCTGGCGAAAAAGCAGGCGGAGTTGGCCAAGAAACAGGCCGCTCAGCCCAAGCCCGCACCGGCAGCTGTTGAATCAGCTCCGGCAGCAGCGGCGCCACAACCCGCCGTTCAGCCCGCAAAGAAAGCACAGCCGAAACCGGAACCCAAAAAGCCGCAGAAGGTCGTCGGCTATCAGCGGCCTGCCGGCGTACAGCCGGTGATGACCCCGTCCGAGCCCAAGAAGCCCAAGGAACGCGTGATTCTGCCGCCTCAGGAGCGCGTGATCCGTATGGTCGACACCCGATCAGGCGTGGAAATCAACGCCGACAAATACAGCGGACGTTATGAACAGAGCGGTCCCGCCAATCTCAATTCGCGCAAGTATGAGCCGCGCAAACAAAAGATCAATCAACGGTCCCGCCAGCAGGGCAGACCCGCGTTCTCGAAAAAAGAGACCGAGGCCGAAAAGCTGCGCCGTCTGCAGCTTGAAAAAGCCCGTAAGCAGCAGCTCAAAATCACCGTCCCGGACGAGATTTCGGTCGGTGAGCTGGCCACCCGTTTGAAAAAGAACGTCGCCGAAGTGGTGAAGAAACTGCTCTCGCTGGGCACCTTCGCCTCGGCTTCCGATATTATCGATTACGACACCGCCGAAATTGTCGCAATGGAATTCAACGTGAAAGTGGAGCGCGAAGTCGTAGTGACGATCGAAGAGCGCATCATGGACACGAGTGAAGACAACGAGGCCGATCTCGAACTTCGCAGCCCAGTCGTGGTGGTCATGGGCCACGTTGACCACGGCAAGACCTCCCTGCTTGACGCCATCCGCAAGACCAAGGTCGTCGAGGGCGAGGCCGGCGGAATCACCCAGCACATCGGTGCTTATCGGGTTAAAATTAACGGCAAGGACATTACGTTCCTGGATACCCCGGGCCATGAGGCATTCACCTCAATGCGTGCCCGCGGCGCCAATATGACGGATATTGCGGTGCTGGTTGTCGCGGCGGATGACGGTATTATGCCGCAGACCGTCGAGGCCATCAATCACGCCAAGGCCGCCGGCGTTTCCATCATCGTGGCCATCAACAAGATGGATAAACCCGGCGCAAACCCCGAAAAAATCAAACAGCAGCTGACCGAACATGAACTCGTCATCGAGGAATGGGGCGGCGATACGCCCTGTGTGCCGGTCTCGGCTGTCACACATATGGGCATAGATGAACTGCTGGAGACCATAATACTGCTGGCGGACGTCAAGGAGCTCAAAGCCAATCCCAACCGCGCCGCCAAGGGTGCTGTCATCGAGGCCCGCCTCGACAAGGGCATGGGCCCGACCGCCACATTGCTGGTGCAAAACGGCACGCTGCATACCGGCGACGTACTCGTCGCGGGCGATACGGTCGGCCGCGTGCGCACAATGACCGACGACAAGGGCAGAAAACGCGAGAGCGCCGGCCCGTCCGAACCGGTTGAGGTCACAGGTCTTGACGCGGTTCCGACTGCGGGCGAGAGTTTTGACGTTGTTTCCGACGAGCGGCTGGCCAGAGAATTGGTTGATCAGCGCCGCACCCAGGAAAAAGAGGAAAAATTCAACGAGTTCCGTAAGGTTACGCTCGAAAATCTGTTCGATTCGCTCAAAGAGGGCGAGATCAAGGAACTGCCCGTTATCGTCAAGGCCGATGTCAACGGTTCGGTCGAGGCCGTCAGCCAGTCGCTGCAGAAGATCGGCACCGACGAGGTACGCGTAAAGATCATCCATGCCGCCGTGGGCGCGGTCAACGAATCCGATGTCATGCTGGCACAGACCGCCAACGCGATCATTGTCGGCTTCAACATCCGCCCGGATTCCATCGCCGCCGAAAACGCCAAAAATGCGGGCGTCGATATCCGGCTATACCGCGTTATCTACGACTGCATCGATGAGATCACCGCCGCGATGAAGGGCATGCTCGCACCCAAGTATAAAGAGGTGATGCTCGGAAAAGCCGAAGTGCGCCAGGTCTATAAGATTACCGGCGTCGGCGCAGTCGCGGGCAGCTATGTGCGCGAAGGCAAGATCACCCGCAATGCCCAAATTCGCCTCGTGCGCGACGGTATTATCGTTGCCGATGACAAGATCGCAGGGCTGCGCCGCTTTAAGGACGACGTGAAAGAAGTTGCCGAGGGCTATGAGTGCGGTATTTCGCTTGAAAAGTTCTCCGATATCAAGGAAGGCGACATCTTTGAGGCCTACACCATGGAGGAGATCAAACAATAAAAAACTGCTGAAAGGGCGGTAAGAACAAGGAATTTGGTCCTTTTGCGATATGAAATAAATAAATTTTTGTAGGACCAAATGTCCCGGATTCTGCGAAAGGAAGGCCATCAAGATGTCATATACGAATCAGCGCAACAGCGAGGATATCAAACGAGTGCTCTCTACGGTCATCCCGACGCTTAAGGATCCGCGCATTTCGGGCATGCTCTCGATCGTACGGGTGGATCTGTCGGGTGACGGGTCCATCTGCCGCGTCTATGTCAGCGCTATCGAGGGCATGAAGGTGGCCAAGGTTTCAGCAAGAGGATTGGAGGCCGCGGGCGGATTCATCCGTCATGAGGTCGGTTCCCGGCTGCGGCTTCGCGTGATTCCGCATTTTGAGTTCATCGCCGACAACAGCATCGAATATTCCGCTGAAATTGCGAAAAAACTCAAGGATTTGAATACCCCGGGAGAAAAAGACGGAGAATAGTAAATTCGGAGGAGAAAATGGGCGACGAACTGGTAAAAGCCGTTGCGTTTTTAAAAGAACGGGACGATTTTCATATCATCTGTCATGTCAATCCCGACGGCGACGCCATCGGTTCGGCGGTCGGACTGGCATTGATTTTGCATGAACTCGGAAAGAAGACCAAGGTCTGCTGCGCCAGCGAGATTCCGCTCGTTCTCCGCTTTTTATGGGACAAACTGCCGCAGGACTGCGAGACCCCCGAGACGATTTTATCCGTCGATACGGCTTCGGTCGGGCAGTGGGGTAAGCTTTGGGCGGATTATAACCGCTGTGACCTCTCGATCGATCACCATATCTCTCATGTGCAGGAGCGCTTTGAAGATCTTCTGGTGCTTGATTCAAGCGCCGCCGCCACGGGTGTAATTATTTTACAGATTGCGAAACTGCTCGGTGCCAAACTCACCCCGACGATTGCCGATGCGCTCTTTGCTGCCGTTTCCACAGACACCGGCTGTTTTAAGTATGCCAACACCAATGTCGGTGCGCATGCCGCTGCGATCGAACTGACCGAGGCGGGTGCCGATACCGAAACCATTACACGAAAGATGTTCGAGACCAAGAGCCGCAGCGAGATGGAGATGTGGCGTATGGTTTTGGATAGCATCAAATATTATTCCGACGGCAAAATCGCCGTTGCGACCGTCACGCAGAAAATGCGCGAAAAGGCCGGATTTTATAACGACGACCTCGGCGAATTAGCCTCGATTCCCCGTCAGATTGAGGGTGTCGAATGCGGCATCACGCTCAAGCAGCTGTCACGGGGCGTTTATAAAATTTCAATCCGGACCAATGAGAAACTCAGCGCCGAGGAGATTGCAAAAGCCTTCGGCGGCGGCGGACATACCCGTGCGGCGGGCTGCACGATTCACGGCAGCCAGATCGAGGTGCGGGACAAGCTGATTGCCAAGGCCGAGGAGCAGTTGGCGGCATGGACGGACTGATCTGTGTCAATAAGCCGCGGGATTTCACCTCGTTTGACGTGGTGGCAAAATGCCGCGGAATTTTAAAAGAACGGCGCATCGGCCACGGCGGAACCCTTGACCCGATGGCGACCGGCGTTCTGCCGCTTTTTTTGGGCCGTGCGACGGGTGCGGTAGGCCTCTGCCCCGATACGGAGAAGACCTATCTTGCTGGGATTCAATTGGGGATTACAACCGATACATATGACATTACAGGGACTACGGTCTCGACCTGTCAACCCAAAAATTTGGGCGTGGCTGATATCGAGGCGGTTTTATCGGATTTCCGTGGCAACATTGAGCAGCTGCCGCCCATGTATTCTGCGGTCAAGGTGAATGGTCAGCGGCTTTATGATATCGCGCGAAGCGGGCGGGAAATCGAACGGAAACCGCGTCCGGTCACGATTGGTGAATTGATTTGCTATGAGGAAGACGGCGGGCTTTTTTTGCGTGTCACTTGTTCCAAGGGAACCTATGTACGCTCGCTGGTACACGATATCGGACAAAAACTGGGCTGCGGAGCGGCGCTTTCTTCGTTAGTGCGCACCCGGGCCTGCGGGTTTACACTTGAAGACTGCGTAACATTGGAACAGCTTCAGCAGTGTCGGAACGAAAATGATGAGACACGGTATCTGCGCCCGATTTCGGATGTGTTCAAAACATTGCCCGAACTTGACATCACCGGTGAAAAACTGCGGCGGTTTGTGAACGGCGCGGATATTGAGACCGATGTGCCCGACGGGCTTTATACGGTGTTTCACGGCGGCTTTATAGGGATTTGTTCCGTTGCCGGGAACATCGGCCATACCAAAAAACTCTTTTGTGATCCTCTGGAGATTGCCTTATGAAAGTCATAACAGATATTGCGGATATTGATTTTAAAAAGCCGGCGGCGGTTGCATTAGGCTTTTTTGACGGTGTTCATTTGGGACACCGTGCGGTAATTTCATCAGCTGCAGAAAGTGGTCTGATGCCGGTGGTGTTCACCTTTGCACAACATCCCCGTGCGTTTTTCGGCGATGCGCCGGAACTGATCTCCGATTTGAACGACCGGCTTTCCTGCTTTGAGCAGCTTGGTGTGGAAGTTGCCGTCGCGGTGAAGTTTGCCGATTTTGTCGGGATGAGCGCTTCGGAATTTTATGCCTTTCTGCGGAATAAACTGAATATGAGAGCGGCTTTTTACGGGTATAACTACCGCTTCGGAAAAGGGCAGGAGGGCGGCGAAAAATTGTTGGCGCAATGGTGCGAAAAAGACGGGATTGCGCATACCCGCATTGAACCAGTGCTTTTTAACGGCGAACCGATCAGTTCCAGCCGGATTCGCGCGGCGATGAACGAAGGCGACGTCGCGTCGGCCTCGCAGATGCTGGGGCGTGCAATCGTGTTGACGGCACAGGTCGGAAGCGGAAAAAATTTGGGGCGAAAACTCGGATTTGCAACCATCAACCAGCCGTTAACAGCGCCGGTGAGGCCGCTTTTACGCGGTGTCTATGCCGCTTCGGTAACGCTGGAAGGCAAAACCTATCCGGCAGTCACCAATTTGGGCGCGCGCCCAACGGTGCTGCAGTCGGAGGAGGCCGCCGAGACCCATATCATCGGCTTTGACGGGGATCTTTACGGCAAAACCGTTTGCGTGCAGTTTTTAAAATTTTTGCGCCCTCAGCGCAAATTCGATAACGTGGAACAACTTCAAAACCAGATTCGGCAGGACGTGGCGGCGACGATGGAAATGAGGAATGTGAAATGAAAATGATACGGAAAACGGCGGTCTGTCTGGCCGCTTTTTTGCTTTTGACGCTCGGACTTGGCGGCTGTCAAATTTCGCAGGAGCCGGAAACTCGCACGGTGTTCGCCATGGATACCGTGATTACCCTGACGGCTTACGGGGAAAACGCCGGGAAGGCGCTCGATGCCGCAGTGCAAAAACTCAACGATTATGACCTGTTGCTTGACGTAGACAGCGGCGACATCGGCGCTGTCAACGAGAATGCGGGAGAATTTGTCGGGGTCAGCGAGGAAGTTTATAAGCTTTTATCTGACTGCGTAGAGTTTTCACGCCAAACGGACGGGGCTTTTGACCTCACGGTCGGCAGATATATCAATTTATGGGGATTCCGGTCACAGACCCGTGTGCCGTCTGATGAGGAAATTGCAGAGGCGGCGGAGTTTGTCGGGTGGGAGCAGATTGAATTGGCGGACGGCAAGGTGAAAATTCCCGAGGGGATGCAGCTCGATCTCGGCGCGGTGGCCAAGGGATTTGTTGCGGGAAAATTGAAAGAACTGCTGACCGAATATGGGATTGAAAGCGCGATTTTATCGCTGGGCGGCAATGTGACCACGCTCGGAGAAAAGCCGGACGGTTCGCAGTTTGTTGTCGCCATCCGTGATCCCAACGATCCCGATGCTTATTTGGATACGGTCAATGTGTCGGACACTGCGGTTGTGACCTCGGGCAGTTATATGCGTTATTTTGATGTGGACGGCGTGCGCTATCACCATATCATTGACCCCGAGACCGGTAAACCCGCAGACAGCGGATTGGTCTCGGTCACCGTGATCTGTACGGACGACACCGCAGCAGATGCCTATGCGACCGCATTTTTTGTCATGGGCGCAGAAAAGACGTCCGAATTTTTAAAAGACCGGCCCGAAATTAATGTGATTATGGTTGAAACCAACGGAGAAATCATACGAGTCAATTAAAAACCATGTAAAATGCCTTGACAAAAGCGGTTTCCGGAAATACAATAAGACTATTAAGTCCGGCTCATAAGCATTTCGAAACGGTTGTCTGCTCGTAAAGAGCCGGCGTACAGAACGAAAATGATAAGGAGTGGATTTTATGGCAAATGAAAATTGCGAAAAATGCGGCGCAGCCTTAAACGGCGCCCAGTTTTGCCCGTCCTGCGGAACCGCGGCGGTTCAGGTGCAAACCCAACCGAACCCCCAGCCTGTCCCCGTTCCGTCACCCCCTTCGGCCGGATCCGTTTATTCAGCGCCACCCCCTCCGGCCGATGTAAAACCGCCTAAGGGCGGAAGGTATTCCGTGATGGGCATCGGTTCTTTTATGGGCAGTTTGTTTTTGCTCTCACTTCCCATCGCGGGTTTCATTCTCATGATCGTCTGGGCCAGCGGCGGATGCAAAAACGAAAACAAACGCAATCTTGCCCGAGCCATGCTGATTTGGTGGGGGATCGGAATTGTCATCGCAGTGATTTTGAGCGTGCTTTTGACAGCTTGGGGCATATCCGGTATCAATGAAATTCAAAATTGGCTTGACATGATGTATTGATGTTTAATCCGAATTTCGGAATTGAGTCCGACGGATTACATAAAAAAATTAATTTCAGGGAGGAAATCACATGCCATTCTGTGGGAAATGCGGAGCGGAAGTTCCGGAGGGAACCAAATTTTGCGGCGTTTGCGGTGCTGAGATTGCGGGAGGTTCGGCGCAACAGGCCGCACCGACAGGTGCCCCGGTCGGTGCGCCGGTTCAGACCGACGATGTCAAGGATGTGACCGAGAATAAATGGATGGGAATTTTGGCTTATTTCGGCCCGCTGGTATTCATTCCGATGTTTGCGGCAAAGAATTCAAAGTTCGCCAGATTCCATACGGTACAGGGATTCAATCTGTTTTTGCTTTGGATTGCTTACACGGTCTTGTTTAGTTTACTCGGACTGATCAAAGTCACCCGTTATGTTTGGGGTGTTCCTTATATGGGCACGCCGGCTATCATCAACATCCTCAGCGTGATTGTCAGTTTGGGCATTACGGCACTGGCCATCATTGGAATCGTATTTGCCGCTCAGGGAAAAAAGAAAGAACTTCCCGTTATCGGTAAATTGCATATTCTCGATTCGTTCATGAAACCCTCTGTTTGATTTTAATGGACGCGCGATCAAAAACCGCCGGTGCAACCGGCGGTTTTTCTTGATATTTTGAGCCGAAATATGCATTCGGTTTGTATTCGTTGCATGGATATGGTATAATATGTCCACAAATTAACGACGCGGAGGGATTCGGGTCATATGAAACGTACGATTTCGGCTTTACTGCTGGTCATGGTTTTGGTTTTGGTTTTGGTGTTTTCCGGCTGTTCCAATCTCGCAGAGCCGTTTTTGGGAAAATGGAGTTACGATTACGCCGACAGCGGTTTGGGTATGTATTATATCTTTGAAAAGAAAGGCGTACTGAAAGCGCAAACCCTGATCAGCGAGGCGGAGGGAAGACCCGCGCTTGATTACGGCACTTATAAGGTTGTTGACGAGGATACCATTCTTATGACGGATACGTTTGGCGAAGAAAAGGAATATACTTATGAATTCGCCAAAAACGGGACAAAACTTACGATATCCGATGCTGACTATATCATGGGATTCACAAAGGTAGAGCCTGAGGAATAAATTCTTCGGGTCTACTATACGAGAGGATGGTCATGACAGATGACAGTCAATGAGATGCAGGAGCGCATCCGCAAGCTGAAAGCGGGAAAAGGAATCTGCGTACTTGCGCACAGCTATCAAGGCCGCGAAATTACCGAAGTCGCCGATTACAGCGGCGACTCTTATCAACTCAGTGTGATGGCGGCAAAAACCAACGCCAAGACCGTGATCATGTGCGGCGTGCGGTTTATGGCGGAAACGGTGAAAATTCTCTCGCCCGATAAGACCGTTTATTTAGCCAACCCGACTGCCGGATGCCCGATGGCCGAACAGATGGATAAAGAGTTGATTGAAGGCGTTAAAAATCAGTTCCCCGATTATGCGGTCGTTTGCTATATCAACACCACTGCCGAACTCAAGACCGTGTGCGACGTCTGCGTCACCTCGTCGTGCGCCGTCAAGGTCTGTTCGAGAATCCCCAACAAAAATATTTTGTTTATTCCCGACTGCAATCTCGGGAAATTCGTCGCCGACCAACTGCCGGAGAAAAATTTCAAGCTGCTGCAGGGTGGCTGTCCGGTGCATGCGGCCATCACGCTGCGCGATGTCGAAGCGGCCAA
This sequence comes from Oscillospiraceae bacterium, assembly GCA_035380125.1. Taxonomy (NCBI): domain Bacteria; kingdom Bacillati; phylum Bacillota; class Clostridia; order Eubacteriales; family Oscillospiraceae; species Oscillospiraceae bacterium. The sequence continues at coordinate 17,660 of DAOSWV010000008.1, read as the reverse complement.
AAAAGCCCATCCCAACGCCCTGCTGCTGGTGCATCCGGAATGTGTTCCGGCGGTGGCTGCTGCTGCTGATTATGTCGGCTCAACTTCGCGCATATTCCATGATGCCCGAGAATTCATCATCGGCACCGAGAACAGCATCGCCGAACATTTGCAGTATGATTATCCGAACAAGCGGTTTTACACGCTTTCTAAAAACCTGATTTGTGAGAACATGAAGGCGACGACGCTGCCCGATCTGTTGGCCTGCTTGGAGGGCGTGGGCGGTGAGGAGATTACGCTCGATCCCGATACCCTCAAAAAGGCGCGCCGGTGTATTGACGAGATGATTCGGCTGAGTGAGTGAGATGGTAATCAGAAGGGCGGAAGCGGGCGACTGCGCCGAAATCGCCCGGCTTTTAAAAATTATCGCGGCGCAGCACGGTGCCGGCAGACCTGATTTATTTGACGATTCGCACGGAAAATATGATACCGCAGGGGTTACGGCATTATTAACCGACAACGCGGTGTTTGTCGCCGAAGGCGGAAACGGTATTCTCGGCTATTTGATCGCCAAAATTAAGGATCAGCCCAAGATTGCGGTTCGAAAGGCCTATCGCTGCGTCTATATCGACGACATCTGTGTTGACCCGAATGGTCGGAAACAGGGCGTGGGGCAGGCATTGTTTGAGGAAGCAAAAAAATATGCGCTGCAAAACGGCTGTTATAACATTGAGCTGAACGTCTGGGAATTTAACGCAGGCGCAAAATCCTTTTATGAGCGGATGGGCATGTCGACGCAGAAGCGAACCATGGAGTTGATATTGCCCAAATAAATTTCAGGAGATGAAGATGAGTCCGTATCTGATTGTCTATGGCTTTTTATTGATCTTTGCAGCAATCGCATTTTTAAAAAAGAAGGATTACAACCTCTTTTTTATAGCGTCAGCTGTGGTATTGACGTTATTTTTGGCGCTTCGTTACGGCCAAGGCAGTGATTATTTTGCCTATATGCGTCTGTATGAAGAAGCGCCGGGCGGCATCATCTCCATTCAAAACTTTTGGGGTAAAAACGAGAACGTTGAAATCGGATGGAAACTGCTTGAGGCCGTTTTTCAAGCGATAAAAGCGCCGTTTTGGGTTTTTATCGGTGCGATCGGCGCCGCTTCGATGCTGCTGTTGGTCCGGTTCGCCGTGAAATGCTGTCCCGGTGCGCGTACGTTTGCGCTGCTGCTGGCCTACCCGACCCTGTATCTGACCTATTTGGTTTCCGGCATCCGGCAGGGACTGACGATCTGTGTGTTTTTAGGATTGATGCTGCCGTTTTTACTTGAGAAGAAATATTGGCAGTATTTTGCGGTCGGCATCGCCTGCCTTTTTATTCATAAGGCCTCGTTTATCGTCCTGTTTGCTCCGATTGTGCTCTTTTTAAGTCAAAAGGCGGTCTGGTGGATTTTGAGCGGGTGTGCGGCAGCCGGGGTTGTGGTCGGTATTCCGTTTGTCAGTGAGCTGCTCCAAAACATCGCATTTGCCCTCGGAAAGAGATATACTTTCAACGGAATTACGGATATCAGCTGGATCGCACTGGCCGAACGACTGGTCACATTCGCGGTGATTGCCTTTGTCTATTGGAAATATAAAAGAGAAAACGAAGACAAAACAGCAGATTTGGTATTTAAAATTTATTGTTACGGGCTCGGGGTCTATCTGCTGCTGATGTCGGCGCCGATGATCGCCAGCCGTATGATGTTTCCGCTCAAGATGGCCGAGATCATGCTGGCCGGAATATTTATCGTAAAAATGCCCAAATGGCGGTATCCCGTCTTTTTGTTCTTTGTCGCACTGACTGCGGTGATGACCTGGAAGAATATCGGCAGCTATATTGACCAGGGGATTTATAATTGTAAAATCGTCAATTACCCCTATGTCACTGTTTTGCAGAACCAAGAGACCATTTTTGAATGGCGCGATCCGCAGGGAATTTCGGATACTGTTATTGACCGAAAACTTGCGCAGTCAATCGGTGTTCCGGAACAATATCTCCCTGAGGAAAAAGAAGAGATCCAGTGATTTGAAAGGAGCAATTATATGCCTATTCCGACACCACACATCGAGGCCAAAGCCGGTGAAATCGCAAAAACTGTGCTGATGCCCGGAGACCCGCTGCGGGCCAAAAAACTTGCCGAGACCTATCTGACCGACGCCGTCTGCTACAATCAGGTGCGCGGTATGCTCGGCTACACCGGTTACTACAAGGGTAAGCGCGTGTCGGTGCAGGGCAGCGGCATGGGAATTCCGTCCATCGGCATCTACTCGCACGAGCTGTTTAACTTTTACGGGGTCGAGCGGATCATTCGCATCGGCTCGGCGGGCGCTTTCGACGTCTCGCTCGACGTCGGGGACATCGTGCTCGGCATGGGCGCCTGCACCAATTCCAACTATGCGACGATGTTCAATCTTTCCGGTACTTTTGCACCGATTGCAGATTGGAATCTGTTGAAAGCCGCCGCAGATGCCGCTGAAAAACTCGGCATCAAGTATAAAGTCGGCAATATCGTATCGTCGGACACCTTTTACGGAGAGGATAAAAAGTTTTCCGAGGGGTTCCGCGATATGGGTGTGCTGGCCGTTGAGATGGAGGCCGCCGCGCTGTATATGAACGCGGCAAAGGCGAAAAAGCAGGCGCTGTGCATTCTGACGATCTCGGACTGCCTGTTCAAAGAGGGCAACGCCACCTCCGAACAGCGCCAGAACGCCTTCACCGATATGATGGAGATTGCGTTGGAGATCGCGTAAAATCGTGTAGGGAACGGTCTTGACCGTTCCGGTTTTTTCTGCAAGGATTGAAGCGCGCGCTACGAGGTGGTCGGTCAGAAGCTTATTCAACGCGTTTGAAACCGCCATCATGGCGGCGGAACGGTCAAGACCGTTCCCTACAATGTAAAACGGGGGATTATGATGGACTATTCATCTTTGGTGACATCGGCGTTTGAGGCGCGAAAAAACGCCTATGTGCCGTATTCGAAATTTGCCGTCGGGGCGGCGTTATTGACTGCCGACGGGCGGATTTATTTGGGCTGCAACATTGAAAATGTCACCCTGACCCCGACCGTCTGCGCCGAGCGGACCGCTTTTTTCAAGGCGATCAGCGAGGATGTCCGCGAATTTGCGGCGATTGCCGTTGTGGGCGGGCTGGTTGACCTCGGAGAGAGGCAGGTGGATTTCTGCACACCCTGTGGGGTCTGCCGTCAGGTGATGGTCGAGTTCTGCGGACCCGATTTTAAAATTGTCACTGCGCGTTCAAGGGACGATTGGCGGGAATATACATTGGATCAATTGCTGCCGGAGGCCTCAAAACCGAAGTTTTAATAGATGCTTTGATATGACGCCTTGCCGGCAATTTCTAACTGCATATATCCATAAAATAACAGGAATTATGTTATTGGAGGGGAATATCGTCCATGCTTAATTTCATTAAAAAGAATATTGCTAAAGTGATTGCGATTTTCATGTTGATCGTTTTTTTTAATTTTTGGGTTGGTTCGATAATAAAATGTGAAATACTTACCAATCAATACGGATATGAGTTTAATAATGTGATTAAAAATTACAGCATGTTGGAAGATACGGATTATTATAAAGTGATAAAATACAATGAAGAAACAGCGGTAGTGTATTGTGTCAGAAAAGGTGAGTATGGAGATACTGCTTATATGGTAAGACAAGGTAGGACATGGATGATCAAAAGTTTTCATACTGTATGGTCATCAACGGGCAGCGCAGATGATTTTATTTGGCCTTATATCAGATGAGTGTAATGAACATTTGCTTTTGCAAGGGAGATATCGTCCATGCTTAATTTCATTAAAAAGAATATCGTTAAAATAATTGCGCTTTTTATATTGATTGTTTTTTTGGATTTTTGGGCCGTTTCCATATTAAAATGTGAAATACTTACTTATAAACACGGGGCGGAATTTTCAGATGCGGTCAATCGTTTTAATATGATGGATGTGGATTATTATAAAGTAATTAAATATGATTATGATGATCATATGGCGCTGGTTTATTGCGTTGCAAGAGGAGGTGCCGGAATTACGATGAGTTTTAAAGAAAACGGAAATGCCACAGGTTGGATTTATCTCGGATGGAGGACTGTTTGGTCTTCATCCGGCAGTGCAGATGATTTTATCTGGCCTTATATCAGGTAAAAAGCAAAAATGGAAAATCAATTGTTATAGTCGTTTGGCGCGTTTGAAAAGCTATAGGAAAATTGATTATTAACGCATTCCTTTCTTGCGTTTATGGCGTATTTATGGTATACTCGTGAAAATCGGATTTTTATAAAAATTCGTTTTTTCGGGTATCATTTTTTATCCGCCGGAGATTTTCGGCGTGACGGAGGACATCAATGAGCGAATCGAACGAGAAAAGATTATTTTTAGGCAACGAGGCGGTCGCCAGAGGGCTTTATGAGGCCGGATGCAAGGTCGTATCCAGCTATCCCGGCACGCCCAGCACCGAGATCACCGAGTATGCCGCCGAATACGATGAAATTTACTGCGAATGGGCACCGAATGAGAAGGTCGCGGCGGAGGTCGCCATCGGCGCTTCGTTCGGCGGAGCGCGCGCGTTCTGCGGCATGAAGCACGTCGGCCTTAACGTGGCTGCTGACCCGATTTTCACCGCGTCGTATACCGGCGTGGGCGGCGGGCTTGTCATCGGCGTGGCCGACGACCCGGGCATGCACTCGTCCCAGAATGAACAGGATTCGCGCCATTATGCAGTTGCGGCGAAACTTTTGATGCTCGAACCGGCGGACTCCGCCGAGTGCCGTGATTTTGCCAAAACGGCTTTTGATCTCTCCGAACAGTTTGACACGCCGGTCGTTTTGCGTCTGACCACGCGTATTTCCCACTCCCGTACCCCCATTGAATCGGGTGAGCGGGTGGAAGTTGCGCTGAAACCCTATGAAAAAAACGCCGCGAAACGGGTGATGGTGCCGGCCAACAGCCGCATGCGCCATATCGCCGTCGAGCAGCGCATGAAAGCGTTGGTTGATTTTGCTGAGACCACGCCGCTCAACAAGATTGAAAAAGGCGGAAAGATCGGCATCATCACCTCCGGCATCACTTATCAATACGCCAAAGAGGCGTTGGGCGACAAGGCCAGCTATTTGAAACTGGGCGTCGTCAACCCGCTGCCGGTCGAACTGATTAAAAAATTCGCCTCAAGCGTCGATGAATTATATGTGCTTGAAGAACTCGACGACGTGATCGAGACCCACTGCGTCAAGATCGGCGTCGCCTGCAAGGGCAAGGAACTGTTTTCGCTGTGCGGCGAATACACCGCCAATGCGATTAAAAAGGTTATTTTGGACGAAGAAGTCAAGACGCTTGAGGCGCACAAAGTGCCGAACCGTCCGCCGGTGCTGTGCCCCGGCTGCCCACACCGCGGTATCTTCCATGTGCTGTCGTCGATGAAACTCTATGTCAGCGGCGACATCGGATGTTATTCACTCGGGGCCGCGCCGCCTTTGGCCGCGATGGACAGCATCGTCTGCATGGGCGCGTCGATTTCGGCTTTGCACGGCTTTAACGTCGCGCGCGGAGACGAGTTTTCCAAACGCGCCGTCGCCGTCATCGGCGATTCCACGTTTATGCACTCCGGCATGACCGGACTTTGCGATATCGCATACAACAAAGGCATTTCCACCGTTTTGATTCTCGACAACCGCATCACCGGCATGACCGGCCATCAGCCCAATCCGCTGACCGGCAGAACCATCAAAGGCGAACCGACCGTCGAGGCCGATCTCGAATTGCTCTGCAAAGCGTTCGGCATCAAGCGGGTGCGCACGGTCGATCCGTTCGACCTCGAGGGCTGCAAAACGGCGCTGACCGAGGAACTTGCGGCTGCGGAACCGAGCGTGATCATCGTCAGAAGACCCTGCGTGCTGCTTAAAGAAGTCAAACTGCTGCCGCCGGTGAAGATTTTGCCCGACAAGTGCAAAAAGTGCAAGGCGTGTCTGAAACTCGGCTGCCCGGCCATTGTCAACGGCCCGGATGGCCCGTACATCGACCAGACGTTATGCACCGGCTGCGGACTGTGCAAGAGCGTCTGCAAGTTTGACGCCATCGTTTGAAAGATAAATCTTTCAAACGAGACGAGTTTTACGCTTTTTTATAAGCACAGATGAATTAAATTTTACGGATCGCGTAAAACATCGCGACCTCGGAGGATGATTATATGAACAGAAATATTGTAATCGCGGGTGTCGGCGGACAGGGCACATTGCTCGCAAGTAAGATTTTAGGCCAGTGCGCCTTAAATTTGGGATATGACGTCAAGGTCAGCGAAGTCCACGGCATGTCGCAGCGCGGCGGCTCGGTGGTCACTTATGTGCGGTACGGCGACGAGGTCGCTTCGCCGCTGATCGAGAATGGGCAGGCCGATATTTTATTGGCGTTTGAACAGCTCGAGTGCCTGCGGTGGCTTCCGGTTTTGAAACCGGACGGCGTCGCGGTGATGAGCGAACAGAAAATCGCGCCCATGCCGGTCATCACCGGCGTTGAGCAATACCCCGAAAACATCGCAAAGACCATTCGCGGCTACGGTGTGAAGCTCTATTCCTGCGACGCGCTCAAAATCGCGGAAGAACTCGGCAACATCAAGGCGGTCAACGTGGTGCTGATCGGACTGCTGGCCAAGCACTCGGACATCCCGAAAGAGGAATTTATCAAGGCCATCGAACAGACCGTCAAACCGCAGTTTGTCAAACTCAACCTCGCCGCATTTGAGCGCGGTTATACAAGCGGAATTTAAAACAGCAAGTTTTATAAACGGCATCATATTACAAGGGGGAAACGCAAATGTTGAAACAGCTATCGGTATTTTTGGAAAACAAGGCCGGCAGTGTCTGCGAGGTGGCGGAACTGCTGCAGAAAAAGAACATTGACGTTGTGGCTCTCTGCATCGCGGACACCGCAAAATTCGGCATCTTGCGCATGGTTGTCAGCGACCCCGACGCGGCGGTCGAACTGCTGCGCGGGCAGGGGCACACCGTTTCGCTGACCGACGTTTTAATCGTCGGTATCGAGAACAAACCCGGCGGAATGCTGCCGGTTCTGCGGGTATTGAACGAAGCAGGCGTCGGTATCGAGTATATGTATGCCTTTGTCGGAAAGACCAAGGACGCCTTTATGGTGCTACGGGTCGAGAATCCCGGGACAGTCGCCGATATTCTGACGGCAAAAGGCATCACCTGTGCCGATCAGAGCATCATCGGTTAAAATTTAAAAGGAGACATTAACATGGCGGGAAATCAGAACAAGGTCGAAGCAATCACCTCAATGGAAGAGGACTTTACCAAGTGGTACACCGACATCTGCCTGAAGGCAGAACTGGTAGACTACACGGCGGTGAAGGGATGTGTGGTGCTGCGACCGTACGGCTATGCGATCTGGGAGAATATTACGAAAATTCTCGACGGGATGTTCAAGGCCACCGGGCATGAGAACGTCGCAATGCCGCTGTTGATCCCCGAGAGCTTATTACAAAAGGAAAAAGACCATGTCAAGGGGTTTGCCCCCGAGGTGGCCTGGGTCACGCGCGGCGGTTTGGAACCGTTGGAGGAGCCGATGTGCATCCGCCCGACCTCCGAAACGCTGTTTTGCGAACATTTTGCACACGTTTTGCAGTCATGGCGCGACCTGCCGATGAAATACAACCAGTGGTGCAGCGTCGTGCGCTGGGAAAAGACCACGAGGCCGTTTTTGCGCAGCCGCGAGTTCTGGTGGCAGGAGGGCCATACGATTCACGAGACCCCCGAAGAGGCCGTCGCCGAGACCGAACAGATGCTCGGGGTGTATGCCGAATTCGCCGAAAAATCTCTGATGATCCCCGTGACCAAGGGCAGAAAAACCGACAGTGAGAAATTCGCCGGAGCCGAAGCGACCTATGCGGTCGAGGCCATGATGCACGACGGCAAGGCGCTTCAAGCCGGAACAAGCCACTATTTCGGCGACGGGTTCTCGCGCGCGTTCGGCGTGACCTTTACCGGCCGCGACAATACGCTGCAATATCCCCATCAGACCAGTTGGGGCGTCTCGACGCGGCTTGTCGGCGCGATCATCATGACCCACGGTGACAATAACGGGTTGGTTCTGCCGCCCGCGGTCGCTCCGATTCAGGTTGTGATTCTTCCGATCGCCCAACATAAACCGGGCGTGCTTGAGAAAGCCGCCGAACTTAAAGAGCGGATTGCGAAATTCGCGCGGGTCAAGGTTGACGGCAGCGACAACTCCGCCGGCTGGAAATTCGCCCAGTATGAGATGAAAGGCGTTCCGCTGCGGCTGGAGATCGGCCCGAAAGACATCGAAAAAGACCAATGCGTTCTGGTGCGCCGCGACAACGGCGAAAAGTTATTCGTGCCGCTGTCCGATTTGGAGACGGTCATTCCGAAACTGCTCGGTGAACTGGCAGACGGGCTTTATGAAAAAGCAAAAGCCAATCTTGCACGCCGGACCGTGCGCTGTGCGACGATGGATGAGATCATGGCGCACGCCGAGGAGAACTTATTCGTACATGCGTCGTGGTGCGGCGATGAGGCCTGCGAGGACGCAATGAAGGAGAAAGCGGGACTTTCGAGCCGCTGTATCCCGTTCGGGCAGGATATGCCGTCCGATAAATGCGTTGTCTGCGGCAGACCCGCCAAATATGAGGTCATCTGGGGTAAGGCGTATTAAATAAAAAGAAATTTCGAGGGGGAATTCATCCCCCTCATCTCTTATTTGGAGGCAGTTATGGCGTTTCCGAAACATATTTACACGGGTTTTTTTCCGAAATTTCATATTCAGGGCATTGCGGTCGATACCAAAAAGGGCTATTTGTACTGTTCATTCACAACCGCGCTGCTCAAATATACGCTTGACGGCAAATTCATCGGCAGCGTCGGCGGTCTCACCGGCCATATGGGCTGCATCGATTTTTGCGAGGACGACGGGCGCGTGTGGGGTTCGCTGGAATATAAAAACGACGCGATCGGCGCGGGGATTCGGAAAAATCTCGGCGGTAAAGCTGAGAATATCAACGGGTTTTATGCCGTTGCGTTTGACGTTGACCGCATCACGAGGGCGGATATGGACGCGACAAGAGACGGCATTATGACGGCGGTTTATCTGCGGGAAGTCGTCGAGGATTACGAGGCGCCGGGGCATCGTTACGGCTGCAGCGGCATTGACGGCACCGGTTTCGGGCCGGCGTTTGGGCAGCCCGCGGGGACGAAAGAGTACCTGCACATCGCCTACGGTATCTACGGAGATGTCGCGCGCGGCGACAACGACTATCAGATTATTCTGCGCTATGATCGGGAAGAACTCAAAAAATACGAGCGGCCGCTGGATCAGAAAGCGCCGCACCAATCCGGCCCCGAACAGCCCGACGCCAAGATTTTCGTCTTTACCGGCAATACGGTATACGGCGTGCAGAATCTCGAATACGATGCGGCAAGCCAAAAATGGCTGATGGCGGTCTATCACGGGCAAAAGTCCACATTTTCGAATCCGCCGATGTTCTGGTTCGACGGGCAAAAGGCGCCGGTTGAAAAGGCGATTAAAGAGAGCGGCGAACGGCATCTTGTGATCGAGCCGGTGGGAACGAGCGCATTCACCTACGGGCAGACCGGCATCTGCGCACTCGGCGAGGGCTTGTTTTATATCAGCCACGACGGCGCGGACGGAGAAAAGCAATTCTCGGATATCTATCTTTATCAAATGACGGACGGAGAGAACCCCGATTTTCAACGGGTGTGAGGTAACATATGAATTCATTGCGGCATCTTTATAAAATCGGGCGCGGGCCGTCGAGTTCGCACACGATGGCGCCCGACAAAGCGTCGAGGTATTTTGCGTCGGAGTTTCCGGATGCGGATGCCTATAAGTGTATTTTATACGGCTCTCTCGCCATGACGGGCAAGGGGCATATGACCGATCTGATCATTCAGAACGCGTTTGCGCCGAAACCCTGCGAGGTCATTTTTGATAAAAAGACAACAAAACTACCGCACCCGAACACGTTTGATTTATTCGCCTACCAAAACGGCAACGAGATCGGGATGCGCCGGGTGATCAGCATCGGCGGCGGAAGCTTTCACATCGTCGGGGAAGAAGCCAGAGAGCCGCGCCAGTATTATCCCGAAAACAATTTTACCGAAATTATCGAGGCCTGCCGCAAAAATGAACTGCAGATTTGGGAGTACGTCGAGCGCATTGAGGGCGAACGTGTTCACAATTATCTGCACGAGGTCTGGCGGGTGATGCAGAAGGCCATCGACGAGGGATTGGCGACGAAAGGCGTTTTGGCGGGCGGACTCGGCGTGAATCGCAAAGCGAATTATTTATATAACCGCAGGCACGAAAACGAATCGCCGCAGACCCGCGAAAACCGGATTGTGTGCGCCTATGCCTTTGCCGTGAGCGAACAGAACGCGGGCGGCGGAGAAGTCGTGACCGCGCCGACCTGCGGCGCCAGCGGTGTGCTGCCGGCGGTATTAAAATATATGCAGCAATCCAACAATTTCACCGACGAGGACATCATCCACGCGCTGGAGACGGCGGGTGTGGTCGGCAATGTGATCAAGCAAAACGCCTCGATCAGCGGCGCCGAATGCGGATGCCAGGCCGAGATCGGCAGCGCCTGTTCGATGGCGGCCGCGGCGGTGGCACAGTTGTTCGGGATGAGTTTGGATCAGATCGAATATGCCGCCGAGGTGGCGATGGAACACCATCTGGGACTGACCTGCGACCCGGTGGCCGGATTGGTGCAGATCCCCTGTATCGAGCGCAATGCGGTTGCGGCGATGCGCGCCATCAACGCGTTCCGGATCGCCGAATTTTTGACCGAGACGCGCAAGGTGTCGTTCGACACGGTGGTCAAGACGATGTACGAGACAGGGAAAGACCTTTCGAAGCGTTACCGTGAGACCGCCGAGGGCGGTTTGGCGAAGTATTTAAAAACAAAGAAACGGAAAATGTAAGTAAAAAAGCATAAAAGTTTCGCTGGCCTTTTCAAAGGCCACAGGATTCAAAGGGGCAGAGCCCCTTGTCGCATTCCGCAGAATGCGAAATCTTTCTATTAAAACGACAGGGGGGATTATTAAGGGGGTCTGTTGCTAACCCCCTTAATAAGGGTTCGGGGAACAGTGTTCCCCGTCTTGAACCGTAAAAGACGTGGGTTCATTTATTAAGGAGGAAAATCTTTTTCCGCGCCTTTCAATGAGAGGGAAATTAAGAGTACCACGGGGAAGCTTCTGCAAAAAAACGATAAGGGTCGACGGTGGCGTCGCTCCATATAAAACATAAAGGGGTGAAAAGCCCACAATGGACATCGCAGAGGTCAAAAGCAAACTGCGCAAATTAAAGCGGCTGGAATGCACGCTGCGCAATTCGGGACAGCTCAAAAACTGCCCCGTTTTGGTATGGGATAATTTCTTCGACCTCTCCGAAAACGGGCAAAAAGTCAAAAAAGCGCGGTACGATGCGATTGCGCTGTGCGCTTTGAACCGCGAACAGCTGAAAGCTGTGATCGATGAGTATTGGGCGTTTGTATACGGGGAGTTATTTCAAGAGAATTTAATACAGGGACGACTGTTTTACGACCGCGACGCGCTGATTCAACTGGGGCTGCCGTTCGATTCCGACGAGACGGCGGTGAAAAAACGGTTTCGGGAACTGGCGAAAATATACCACCCCGACGTGGGCGGCGATGCCGCAAAATTCATAGAACTGATGAATTTATACCGGCGGTTGATTGTGGCTTAATTATGCCGATTTATATTAATAAAGCAATCGTTTTTATCAGTCCGAGATTCTTCGGCTCCGTTTCACTCCGCTCAGAATGACAGAAATGCAGACGGCTATGCTGCGAAATTTATCGAATGATGAACTTATACCGGCGGTTGATCGTGACGTAAAGATTATAATATGTAAAACAAAATCCCCTGCTTTTCAACCGAGGTTTTTTGCGAATCAAGGGAGTTTTATACTGCGGAACAATTGACAAATATATACAAGGCGTTATATACTTTTTATATTGATGGCGGAAGGAAGTCATAGAAATGAGAAGATCCAATGGTTTAAAAGTTTTCTCAATTGTTTTTTCGGTTGTTTTTGCGATGACTTTTTCAGGAGGGTGCGGCGCGAAAACGGCAAACTCACAGACGGCAAATTCGCAAACGGCAAATTCGCAAACGGCAAATTCGCAGACGGCAAATTCGCAAACGGCAAATTCGCAAACGGCAAATTCGCAGACGGCAAATTCGCAGACAGCATCGAACAGTGAGCTATCCGATACAGAGGAAGGATTAACTTATACGCGAGATGGATTCGTTGTGGAAAACGGAATTCTTGTCAGTTATTCAGGAGAAGAAATAAATATTATAATACCCAACGGGGTAATAGGTATCGGAGATAAAGCATTTTCCGAATGTTCCGATTTTACATCAATCACAATTCCCGACAGCGTTTCAAGTATCGGGGACAGTGCGTTTTATTATTGCTGCGCTCTGACATCAATCACAATCCCCAACAGCGTTACAGAGATCGGAGACGAGGCATTTTCAGGATGTTTTGGTCTGACATCAATCACAATTCCCGACAGCGTTACAGAGATCGGAGACAGGGTATTCAGTGATACCGGTCTCAGTGAACCGATTTTTATAAACGGCGGCACGGTTTTGTGTTATGTGCCTGCAAGCTATACAAGTTATACCATTCCGGATACAGTTACTTCAATAAACGGTGCATTTTTCGAATGTTCCGCTTTGACATCAATCACAATCCCCGACAGCGTTACAAATATTGAAGATGGTATGTTTAGAGATTGTTCCGCTTTGACATCAATCACAATCCCCGACAGCGTTACAAATATTGAAGACGGTGCGTTTGGAGATTGTTCCGCTTTGACCTCAATCATAATTCCCGACAGCGTTACAAATATCGGGAATGAAGTGTTTAAAAATTCCGGCCTCAGTGAACCGGTTCTTATAAACGGCGGTACCATTTTATGTTATGTACCTGCAAGCTATTTAAGTTATACGATTCCGGATACGGTTACTTCAATAAACGGCGCATTTTCAGGATGTTCCGGTCTGACATCAATCACAATCCCCAACAGCGTTACAGAGATTAGAAGTTATGCGTTTTCCGAATGTTCCGGCCTGACATCAATCACAATCCCCGACAGCGTTACAGAGATCGGAGAAAGGGCGTTTTGGAGTTGTTCCGGTCTGACGTCAGTCACAATCCCCAATAGCGTGACATATATCGGAAGTTGTGCATTTTCAAGATGTTCCGGTCTGACGTCAATCATAATCCCCAACAGCGTTACATATATCGAGGACAGTGCGTTTTGGGATTGTTCCGGCCCGAAATCAATCACAATCCCTGACAGCGTTACAGAGATCGGAAATTATGCATTTTCTGAATGTTCCGGCTTGATGTCAATCACAATTCCCGACAGTGTTACAAACATCGGAGAAGAGGCATTTTCAGGATGTTCCGGTCTGACATCAATCACAATTCCCGACAGCGTTACAAATATCGGGGACAGTGCGTTTGGTTATTGTCCCAATCTGATGTCGGTAATCATCCCCGACAGCGTTACAGAAATCGGGAATTATGTATTTGCCGGATGTTCCGGCCTGACATCAATCACAATCCCCGACTGCGTTACAAATATCGGGGACGGTGCGTTTTGGGATTGTTCCGCTCTGACATCAATCACAATCCCCGACAGTGTTACAGAGATCGGGAATTATGCATTCTCCGGATGTTCCGGCTTGACGTCGGTAATCATCCCCGACAGCGTTACAGAGATCGGGAATTATGCATTTGCCGGATGCTCCGGCTTGACATCAATCACAATTCCCGAAAGCGTTACAAAGATCGGGGATTACGCATTTTCGGGATGTTCCGGCTTGACATCAGTGATCATTCCCGGCAGCGTTACATACATCGGAAATAGGGTATTCAGTAATACCGGGCTCAGTGAACCGATTCTTATAAACGGCGGTATGGTTTTATGTTATGTTCCTGAAAGCTATTCAAGTTATACGATTCCGGATACGGTTACTTCAATAAACGGTGCATTTTTGGGATGTTCCGGTCTGATATCAATCACAATTCCCGACAGTGTGACATCAATCGGAGACGAGGCATTTTCCGAATGTTCCGGTCTGACATCAATCACAAT